>DDHP01000034.1:12638-12922 GCA_002338145.1 Deferribacteraceae bacterium UBA1873
ACTTAGCACTTAGCACTTAGCTCTTAGCACTATTATATTTTTGGTTTAGGTAAATGCCAGTTTTTTGTAATGGAAATCATTCGTATTGTGATAACGATAAAAGCCGAAATAAATATATTAATATTGGCAATAACATTCAAAATATCCAGGCAGACAAAAAGCAGACCACCGGCGATACATGCAGAAGCATAGATTTCCTTTTGCAATACAAGCGGGACTTCCCCCTGAAGGATATCCCTCATCATGCCCCCTGCCGTAGCAGTCATAACACCGAGAAAAACGGC
>DDHP01000019.1:0-881 GCA_002338145.1 Deferribacteraceae bacterium UBA1873
CTAACTGTTTTTTATCTGCCAGACATGCAAGATAAATCTGCCGAGCAAGCTACCGTGCAAGTTACCGAGCAAGCTGTCATTGAGTTTTGTAAAACACCAAAAAATACAAATGAGATTATGGAATATTTAGGTTTGAAGCACAGAGAACATTTTAGGTCGGCTATTTTAAAGCCTATGATTGAAAAGGGACTTTTAGAATTGACTATTCCAGACAAACCCAAAAGCCCGAAACAAAAATATAGAACCAAAAAGGATAGGTAATTCACTTGGTTTATCCAAATATCTCTTTACGTACTTCGAAAATATGAGGATTGAATAAGGCAGGAGAAACAAAACATTAGACATAAAAGGCAAGTAAATGATATTTATTGTTTATCTGAAAATGCATAATTCTAACATATTATAGGTGTGAGATTTTATATGGGAGAAATATGAAACGCACTTATCAAATAATTTTTATATCTGCACTTCTTGTCATAGAGTATTTGGCTGTCACTACAAGAGAAATCGAAGCGGTTTCCCACAGCTGGGATAAGCTGAATCATGTATTGGCTTTTATGGTACTGTATGTTCTGTTTTCACTCGGTTTTACCAAGCTGAGTGAAAAAGTGAAAATAATTTTGCTGCTGATTGATGCCTTGCAAATTGAACTGATACAGTATTCTATACCCGGTCGTGAATTTTCGCTATTGGATATAACGGCGGATATAATTGGAATTATTTTTGGTTTGATTTCGTCTAAATTATTTGTACGCAGAAAGGGTTTAACCAAAATATTTGAATAAAATCTACTTCGTGTTGATTTTGAATTGACCGTATATTAACATATTAATGCAATTTCATTGTTTTTATAAATAATACTGAAAAGGAGTTAAAGGGGA
>DDHP01000019.1:1108-5644 GCA_002338145.1 Deferribacteraceae bacterium UBA1873
GGGGACAGGTAAACTATGCATTATTTATAAAAAATAATTGACAAAATGTTTTACCTCTCTATGATAATACTAAAGTATTAGTCATGAGGTTGCTTTATGGGTAAGGTAAAAGAAACAACCAGTATCAAAGTTGACAAAGAGACAAAAAATGAGGCTAAGATGGTTTTTGCCCAATTAGGTATGAGTATGGGAGAAGCTGTTAATATCTTTCTGACTCAGGTAGCTCTGACAAAGTCAATTCCTTTTGAAATTAAAATCCCCAATGAAGAAACTCAACAGATTATGGAAGAGGTTCTAAACAGTCAAAATACAGCCCCGTTGGACTATAAAGAGTTGTCAGAAGAACAAGCTCATTCTAAAAGTTGATTAATGAAATTGCTCAGACACAAAAAATTTATAAAAGATTTTAAAAAGTTAAAGTTAACGGATTCTTAGTTTGAAAAATTGATAAAATATTTGCATCTGTTACAGGAAGAAGTAAAATTGCCCTTTGAAGCTAAAGATCATGAATTGCTCGGAAAATGGAAAAATTTTAGGGAATTTCATGTAGGTGGCGATTTGATAGTTATTTACTATGTAAATAAAGATGAAATCATTTTAACAAGAATGGGGACTCACAGTCAGTTGTTTGAATAATTTCTTTTCTTAAACAACTCTTCTTCCCACGCTTCATGAGTGTGAGTCGTGAGAAGAAGAAAAATGGGGACAGGTCAATAATACTTTTTTCAACTTTAAAATCCGGTGTGGCTTGAAACGTTAGACGTTAGACGTAAACGGTTGAGAGAGTTGATGTGGTTGAGAAAGGTTGAATAGGGAGTTGAAAGGGACGAGGGGAAAGGCCGGGATGCGTAAAGCGTAATGAGTTAAGCGTGAGAGTGAAAGTGAACGTGAAAACCAAAGGCAAGTTGAGGGAGTTGATCAGGTTGAGATGGTTGATGTTGGGGAAGTTGAGAGGGTTTGTTACTTGAAACGCTTAGTCTAACCCATCGGGGCAGATATTTTGGAGAATTAGAAAGTGAAAAAATATAGAAAAATTTTATTGACAACTTATATGGAGCGAAATACACTCTGTATTACAGAGGTGTTGATATGATAAGCATAAGATTATCCAAAGATCTTGAGTCAAAAATAGATAAATTGTCAAAACAAGAAAATACCACTAAATCGGATATTATTAAAGAAGCATTAGAAAAGTATATTGCCGAAGAGGAATACAAAATGAAACCATACTTATTAGGAAAAGATTTGTTCGGCAGATATGGAAGCGGAAAAGGTGATTTATCCAAAACGTATAAGACTAAATTGAAGGATAAAATAAGTGAAAAAATCTCTAATTGACGCCGGTCCTTTGATTGCACTCTTTGACAAAGATGATAATTATCACAGATTTATAAAGGACTTTCTGGAGAAATATGACGGGCGTTTGTGTACAACATTCCCGGTTGTTACTGAAGTTTTGCATATGTTGGATTTTAGCGTTAAAGCTCAGATAGATTTTCTTAAATGGATTAGCCTGGGTGCAGTAGAATTAAAGCAAATAAGTATTGCTGATATTTCAAGGATTATAGAACTTTCAGAAAAATATTCTGATGTGCCAATGGATTTTGCCGATGCAAGCTTAATAATTGTATCTGAATCAGAAAATATTAAAGAGATTATATCAATTGATTCAGGTTTTTATATCTACAGGAATATAAGGAATGAGTATATAAAAAACATTTTTGATTCTTATTAGTTAATATGCATCCGAAAATTATTAGACCTTTTTATAATACATATGAGGAAGATGGGAACAGGTAAATAATACTTGGATGTGGATGTGAAGGCAGGTTGATACAGTTGAAAAAGTTGATGTGGTTGAGAAAGGTTGAATAGGGAGTTGAAAGGGCCGAGGGAAAGTAAAATAGGAATAGGAATAGGTAGAGGTAAAGGTTTAGGTAGAGGAAAAGACCGTGAGACGTGAGAAGATTGAGGTTGATGTAAAAAAACTAAATTACATACGCCCTTTCCAGTAGTCCGGATCCCGATGCAAATGCATTATCCCAACGATCAGAATTCCATCACTTTCCTCAGAATACAAAACACCATACGGAAACCGCCTCACCAAAGAGCGTCGTATTTGCCCATCGATAATCATCCAGGCACGCGGATAAGCAATAGCACGCTGGACTGCTGAATACACTTCAACTGCAAAATCATTACCAAGGCCGGGCTCTACGTTTTCATAGTATTGAATAGCTGCAGAAAGCTCAGCTTCCGCGTCGGGATGAAAGTGAAAACTCATCCTTCAAATTTTTTCCAAATCTTCTCAAAAACCTGTTCTCCAGGAACGGCTGCAATGGTACCCGAGCGAATCTCTTCAAGACGTTTCCGGGCAACTGTTGCCCATTTCTTGTCAATTTCCGACTCCGGTGGATTGAGACTGCGAAGAAGTGAATCAACCACCATAGTCCGCTGTTCGACGGGCAGAGACTCTGCTTCTTCTATTAAGTCTTTAATCTTCATATTGCCACCTCATATACAGAAATTTTTATTCCAAACAATGGCTGTATTTTTTTCAAACATTTTCAGCCCATTTTATGCCAGCACCTGGCTAAGAAGAAGTATTAATAACATGCACTCATATCTTTTTTTTGATACTTGTCATACTTTATATAATATTCATAGTTACCATATTCTGAACATTTGCATGTAATTATATAATAAATGGTTGGGCAGTTTTTTTCAACTTTAAAATCCGGTGTGGCTTGAAGTGTTAGACGGGGAAAAGCCGTGATGAGTGATGAGTGATGCGTGAGACGTAAAATGTTAAATGTGAGATGTTAAAAGTTGATTTGTTTTGTTTCGAGAAATATGGAAGATTTTTCATTGAGGGCAGATGTGATTGAAATTGCAAAAGAAGAAAAATTCTTTATAATTAATAATATAAAATATATGCAGAGCTGAATATTATGTTGTTATGCTCAAAGGAGGGTGATATGTCAAAAGTGAAAGAGAAAATGACAGAGGTTATCCAATCGCAGCCGGAAGATGCAAGCTATGAAGAAATCATGCGAGAGTTGGCCTTCGAACGTATGGTTGAGCGTGGCTTAAAGGATTCCCGCAGTGGGCGCGTGATATCGAACGAAGATATGGAACATCAAATTCGATCATGGCAGAAATAAGATGGACTGAAGAAGCGAATTGTTGGCTTCGTGATATATACGATTATATTGCCACGTTATGCTCCTGTTCGTATTGACATTCTTACGTCAATCAGCGGTCTTATATTTGAAGAAGTTGATAAAGGTAAAGTGAAAGGCAGGTACGGGGATGTGCCGGTATATTTTATTTATGTTTACATTTGGTTGTAAGTTATAATATAAATCAAGTATGATAAAAAGCCTGTTATTTGCATTTAGCTTGTCATTTTTTTTGAATTTTATTTTTATATACCTTTTTAATCATAAAAAATTCAGAGATACTTTTGAAGGTCCGCAAAAATTTCATGTATTTCCTACCCCCAGAGTCGGTGGATTAGCAATTGTTTTAAGTGTTATTATATCTGCCATATTCTTTTATTATTTTGTGTTTTACAAAACGGAAATTTTTTATATCCTATTATCTGCAATTCCCATAACAGTTGCTGGTCTTGTCGAAGATATCGTAAAAAAAGTAACTGTGAAAATAAGATTGTTTGCTGCTTTTATTTCAGTAATTATTGGTATTTTGCTCCTTAATATTGTAATTACCGGTATAGATATACAGATTTTTGATAATTTGTTTCAAATAAAAGTTTTTGCATACATCTTTACCATAATTGCGGTTTCAGGTGTTGCAAATTCAATTAACATTATCGATGGATATAATGGCTTATCGTCAGTGGTTTCCATATTGATTTTTTTGGCTTTAGGCTATGTATCTTTTGAGCTCAATGATGTTTTTGTTCTTGGTATGTGTTTTATTATGATGGGTGCTATTGGCGGTTTTTTTATTTGGAATTATCCTTTCGGCAAGATTTTTTTAGGTGACGGAGGGGCATATTTTATTGGATTTATAATTGCGGTTTTGTCGATTTTACTTGTTAATAGAAATAATGCAGTTTCCCCTTGGTTTCCTTTACTGGTAGTTATATATCCGGTATTTGAAACTATTTTCTCAATTTACAGAAGAAAAATTTTTAAAAAAACAAAGATTGGTCATCCGGACAGCTTCCATCTGCATCAGCTTATGTACAAGAGAGTTATCCCTTTTATTTTCGAAATAGACAGGAATGATAAACTTTTAAGAAATTCGGCAACATCTCCTTTTTTATGGTTGATATGCAGTTTAGCAATAATACCGGCGATTCTTTTTTGGCAACATACATATGTCCTGGTTTTCTTTGTTTTTTTGTTTTGTATTTTTTATATAATGCTTTACAGAAACATTGCAAAATTTAAGATAGGAAGAATTTTGAAATATTTAAAAACTTATTGATTTTAAGAAAAAATTTGGTTTTAGTGGAGAATACAAAATAGGGGGAATTATGAAATCCAATGTTTATAAAATTTTAGC
>DDHP01000019.1:5903-6938 GCA_002338145.1 Deferribacteraceae bacterium UBA1873
ATTTTTGGTTCCAAAATAAATCCACTTATTTTACGGAAAACTATCCCGCCATGACGACACTGGATGCATATTACTGGCTGAGATATGCTGATTTATACGGGGAAGTTCCTTTTGATAATAATACTCGATTACCTCTAAAAGAATACCCGGACGGCGCAAATATGCCAAATAAAGTACCTATGCTGAGCTATATGATAGATAAAACCAAGGGGCTTTTTGATTCGGAAGGTTATAATGAAATCTATATTGCAGGGATAAAACTGACAAATATTCTGGGAGGGCTGTTGGTAATCCCATTTATTCTTTACTTCTTCAGTATTGGATTTCCAGCTGCAGGAATACTCGGAGGTTTGATAGGTAATTTCAGCTATGCTTATTATGTACGTGCTTCCGCAGGCAGGGTAGATACAGACACACTTAATATGTTTTTCCCTTTTTTTGCTGCGTACCTTATATATCTTATGGACAAATCCAAAACAGATAAAGGCATATATTTTTACTCGATAATTCTCGGGCTGACTATGTACCTTTTCACCTGGTGGTATGAACACCCCGGTTTTATCATTGTCTATTTTGCAATTTTTATTTTCTTTTTGCTTATTAAAAAAGTCCGCTGGAAAGTTTTAGGAATATCGTCTTTACTGTTTATACTGTTTTCATATCCGTTGTATTTTTACAGAGGTTTATTTAATTTATATAACTTCATATTTGGGAATTACGTGGTTTCTTTTTTCTCGGCACCAGAGAGTAAAACAATAGTATTTCCCAATATTTTGCAAACAATCACTGAAAGTCAGAAGAAAGGTATCAGTGAAGTCATCAATATGATGATAGACAGTCAATTTTTGGGTATAGCAGGTTTAATCCTTGCAGTAGCATTTCTTATATATAAATGGCGCTCTTTGTTGCCAATGATTCCCATGTTTGGATTAGGCTGCCTCGCTTTTTATTCGTCCAACAGATTTTCAATGTTTCTTGCTCCGTTTATTGGGATTGGAATAGGTTTTTTTGTGGATATGATTTTAAAGTACGGGA
>DDHP01000094.1:0-9942 GCA_002338145.1 Deferribacteraceae bacterium UBA1873
AGCCAGACTCGGCCATCCCTCCGTAAGGGTGAAATATATAATATAATTAGAGCATTTTTGCAAGGACTTTATTAAATTTTTTACAAAATTTACTTTATTAATCAATACAATAACCATCATTTCGGAGCAAATTGAGAAATGCACTCAAAAGTTCTTTTTCACTAACCTTTGCAATCACTTTTCCCTTTTTAAATATAATCCCCAGTCCTTTGCCCCCTGCTATACCATAATCACTGTCCTTTGCCTCTCCGGGACCGTTCACCGGGCAACCCATTACAGCTATTGTTACAGGCTCATTTAGTTTTTCCAACGCTTTTTCCACGTCAGAAGCCAGCTTTACCAAGTCAATTTCAGTCCTTCCGCATGTTGGACATGATATAAATTCAGGGCCTTTTTTTCTAATATTAAGACTTCGTAAAATCTCCCACCCAACTTTAACCTCTTCAGACGGATCCCCTGTCAAAGATACCCTTAAAGTATCTCCAATACCTTTACTCAATAATGTTCCTATACCAACAGATGATTTAATCATGCCTCTAAACAATGTTCCTGCTTCAGTAATACCTATATGCAAAGGATATTCAGTTTTAGAGGAAAGTAATTCGTAAGCTTTTATAGTCAAAGGGACACTACTTGCTTTCACAGAAAGCTTAAAATTATCAAAATTATTCTTCTCCAAAAACTTTATATGCCTTTCAGCCGATTCCACAAGAGCTTCTGGTGTAATTCCATATTTTTTTTGCAAATTTTTCTCTAAAGAACCTGCATTAACACCAATCCTTAATGAAATATCATTAGACTTGGCGGCATCTACTATTGCTTTAACTTTATTTTCAGAGCCAATATTTCCAGGATTAATTCTTATTGCATCTGCACCGTTGTCAATAGCAATCAGTGCTAATTTGTAATCAAAATGAATATCTGCAATAAGAGGGATATTGATTCCATTTTTTATTTTTTTTATCGAAAACGCAGAAAACTCATCAGGTACTGCAACTCTGATTATTTCGCATCCTAACGATTCTAAATGTTTTATCTGATTTACAGTATTCTCCGTATCAGACGTAATAGTGTTAGCCATTGACTGCACTGTTATCGGAGAATCACCTCCGATAGCAGTGTTACCAATATAAATTTTTTTAGTTGTTCTTCGTTTCTGCATAACGCTATATATACCACTTTTTAGCAAAACGTAAATAATTTTTAAAAAATTGTTGACATAATTTACTATAATTGCTATATACGCATTCGTTTCACAGATATTCCCCGGTAGCTCAATCGGCAGAGCGGGTGGCTGTTAACCACTAGGTTGGCGGTTCGAGTCCGTCCCGGGGAGTTTTTTCCTTAATCATCTTATTAAGCCTGTTTACTCACAGTATGATTAAATAAATTAGATAAATCCTACCTACGTTTGCTTCAACAATCCATTACGCTTCACAGCTCTTGCCAGCCATTTATCAAACTCCATCAAAACCAACAACCCTGCGGCAATAAGCAGCAATACAATCCAGGTGTTTATATCCACCGGCTGTACATCAAGAACCTCCTGCATGACAGGAATATGCATACTTGCAATATGTACCAATTGGGCAAAGAGCACCATCGGTATCAAAAATTTATTTTCAAAAACCTTGATTTTCCAAATCTGCAGCGTTTCAGACCTGCTGTTAAATACATGAACATTTTCAAAAAGTACCATGAGAAGAAGAGCGTAATTTCTTGACTCAAAAACAGAATATCCACTGGAATAAAAGAAATAAAAAGCACCGAAAGCAACAAATCCCATATACAACCCTGATATTAAAACCCTTCTGATCATAATTGAATTAAAAATGCCTTCATCAGGAGAGCGTGGCTTGCGCTCAAGTACACCCGGCTCGCCCTTTTCAAGGGCAAGAGCAACATCCTGCACGCCGTTGGTTACCAGATTAAGCCATAGTATTTGAAGTGGAGTGAGGGACATCGGTGTATTAAACACAACAGAGAATGTCACCAGCATTATCTCAGCGGCTCCTGTGGATATAAGAAGAAAAATAATTTTCCTGATATTATCATACGCTATCCTCCCCTCTTCTATTCCGTTTACAATGGATTGGAAATGATCATCTGTAATAACAACATCTGATGACTCCCTGGCCACATCTGTTCCACTTTTGCCCATACTGACTCCGACATTGGCGTATTTCAGAGCAGGGGCATCATTTACCCCGTCTCCGGTTACTGCAATGAAATGCCCGGCATCTTCGAATATTGATACAAGCTCTTTCTTCTGCTCCGGACTTATTCTGGCAAAAACTTTTTTGTTTAAGACTATACGTTTTTTCTCTTCAAAATCCTCTATTTTGGTTAAATCATAACCGTTAATGACTTCATCAAAGCTTGAAGCAATTCCCAGTTCTTCTGCAATGGTATATGCTGTAGCCGGATGATCCCCTGTAATCATGATAACCTCGATTCCAGCCTTAAAAGCGTCCTGTATGGCTTCTTTCACCCCTTCTCTCAGGGGATCAATTATCGCAACAAACCCCAGAAATGTCATTTTCTCCAAATCCACTTTATCCTCTGAACTTTTTTTGCAGGCAAAAGCAATCATCCTATACCCTTTAGCAGCCCACGAATCCACTTCATGAAGAATTCCTGTTCTGTTTTCATTACTCAAAGAGCAAAACTCAAGGATCTTTTCTGCAGAACCCTTGGCAAAATGGTATATTTCCCTGTCAATTTCCGTAGATGCTGCAGCAAAACCGTTAATAGGCTCATAAGGGATTTCATCGATTTTTCTGTATCCATAAAGTTTTTCCAGATATTTCTCATCATTCTCCTTTATAAACTTCAGCAAAGCCACATCCACCTGATCACCGAAAAACTTCCATTCATCATTTTTGACGGCAGAAGCTTCATTACAGAAATAAAAGGCTTGCTTTGCCTGAATGGGGATTTCATCCCAATTAAGACTTTCCCCCTGAGGATTAATAAAATGTTTGACGGTAAGTTCATTTTTCGTGAGTGTCCCTGTTTTATCGCTTGCTATCAGTGTACACGAGCCCAGACTTTCTATAGCAGCCAGCTTGCGGATAATAACGTTACGCTTACTCATAGCAATTCCGCCAGCCGTCAAAGCTATTGAAATAGCTACAGGCAGCCCTTCTGGAATAGCAGCTACTGCGAGAGACACAGAAAAGAAAAACAGGTCAGTCAGCCCCATTCCACGTATCATACCAATAACTGCAAAAAGAAGAATTACCCCCATAATAATATAAACAAGGTGCAGTGAAAATTTTTCCATCCTGGTAATTAAAGGTGATTTACCGCTTTCCGAAGATGCCAGCAGAGCCGCAATTTTGCCAACTTCCGTGTCTTCCCCTATATCGCTGACGACTCCGGTAGCTCTGCCAGCAGCCACATAAGTGCCGGCAAAGAGCATATTTTTCCTGTCGGCAATAGGAATAGATTCATCATTATAAACAGCGTCAGGATCTTTTGTAACTTCAACACTTTCACCTGTGAGCAGCGATTCATCAACTTTCAGCTTCCTTTCGCTAATCAGTCTGAGATCAGCGGGAACCTTGGAGCCAGACTCTAAAAATACAATATCACCCAGAGTTACATTTTCACTTTCAACGGTAATTTTACTTCCGTCCCTTAATACCTGACAGACTGTCTTCACGCTGTCCTTGAGTGCCGTGGATTTTTTCCAGGCACTGAACTCCTGAAATGTTCCGATTAAAGCATTTATCATAAGAACAGCAAATATAAAAACCGCATCAGTCAGATGACCTATTACAATACTGACAACGGCGGCTAAAAGGAGGACATAAATCAAAGGACTTTTAAACTGGCTGAGGAATATCTTTATAATACTCACCCTTTTTTCCTCAGGCAGTTTGTTCAGCCCGTATCTTTTCAGCCTTCTCTCAGCTTCTGAAGAACTGAGCCCTTGGACTGAAGAATTCAGTTTATCCAAAGCATCTTCTTTAGAAAGCAAAAAAGCCTCCATTCCGCCTCCTTAAATAATCTTTTATTTAAATTATAACAGATCGTTAAAAATAATTCATTTCTTTTTGAAAGGGTGAGGCAGGAATTTTAAAAAAAATGCATATGATAAAAAACAAGCGTTGCGCTCTGGGAAACATTGAGAGAATCAATTTTGCCGTACATGGGAATATAAAACCTTTCATCGGCTCTTTTAAGAACATTGGGTCTTATCCCTTTACCTTCGGAGCCCAAAATTACCACAGATTTTTCAGCAAAACTCACATTTTTCAATGCGAGTGAAGCATTAACATCGGCGGCATATACAAAAAAATTTTCTTTTTTAAGCCTTTCCAGCAACCGTGCCAAGTTAATCGCCATATATAAATTTACGTGGAAAATACTGCCGGCGCTTGCTTTAACAACCGCCGGAGTAATACTCACCTGGTTATTTTTTGCGGCAACAAAATGATTTATTCCAAAACAGTGACCTGCACGTATAATGGCCCCGAAATTCTGAGGATCCTGAATATGATCCAGAACCACTATTTTAAATAAAGAAGCATCTGTATCTATCTCATACTCATCTTTAAATTGAAGATTTGATTCAAAGGCCACACCCTGGGCTTCAAAGCCAAATTTTTCGTTAAATTCAGCATTTTTTAAAACAGTAAAAGGGATTTTGTTTTTTTTCAGAATATTTTTATACTCATCACTTTCCTTTATATATGCTTTGCTGATATTGTCTGTTTTTAACGCTTCCAAAAAAGGATTCTTCCCGTAAACAATCACATCCGGCTCCTGTTGTATTCTGAGTCCTTTGAATAACTCTTAAGTTAATAACTTTGTGTCAATGCTCAATGTTTTTAACATTAACACATCATCCCGCCATCAGCTGTCAGAATCTGACCGGTCACATAATCTGAATCTTCTGAAGCAAAAAATACAAAAGAAGGGACAAGCACTGTCGGATCAGACAGATAGATAAGACCCTCTCCTTCAGATCCATAAAATTCAGCCAGGGAATCGGTCATGCGTGTCTTTGCAACCGGCAGTATTGCATTTACCTGTACGTTATATTCTAAAAGCTCTTTGGCTGCATTTTTTGTGAAAGAATAGATACCACCTTTAGCCGATGCATAGTCAGCTACACCTATTGAACCTCTCTCTGCTGCTGGGGCGCAAAGATTTATTATTTTCCCACTTTTTTTATCTTTCATGAAACGTCGCACTGTTTCTGTAGTGCAATAAAAGGTTCCGTACAAATGGGTTTTTATAACGGCATCCCATTGTTGTGGAGTTATCTCAAGAAAAGGTGTGGGCTTTATTATGCCTGCATTATTAACCAATATGTCCACACCGCCATTGACTTTCTCTACTTCTTCCATCAGCCTTTCTACCTCTGTGTAATTTCCCACATCAAAGAGCCCGCCATTTACCGTTGCCCCTTTACTTTTGCAGCTCTCCATGACTTCATTAAGACCTTTTTTATCTTTATGCGCCACAAGATAAAGGTCGGCACCCTCTTTTGCAAAGCCCTTTGCCACTGCTTTGCCGATACCTTTTGAAGCTCCTGTAATAAGCGCAACTTTATTTTCTAATTTCATACTTGCCTCCTAACATTCAGATTATACATACATATTTAAAAAAATTCCAAATCAGGATCTAATACTAAACAAATCAAACCGGTTTTTGTCCATTTCATAGTTATTTTTCTGCCTAAATGCCCAGCCTTTTCCAATTCAAATATAGAAAATAGAGTTGCGTGAGCCAGGCATAGACTCAACTCACGCAACTATTTTATAATTAATCCGAAGCTCACTTTCGCATTAACCGTACAGGTTTAATGCTGCAATACCGGACAGCTCATTTAATGAAAGCACAAGCCACCGGATACACTTACCGTTTGTCCCGTTACAAAGGCAGCATCATCGGATGCAAGCCAAGCCGCCGTTCCCGCCAAATCTTCAGGGTATTCAAGCCTTGGAATAGCAGAATTTTTTGCAAGCTCCTCACTCATCTGATCAAACTCATGCTCCTGAATAGTTTCGCTTTGCGTCAATCCCGGAGAGATAGAATTCACTGTAATGCCGAATTTACCCGTTTCGACTGCGAGCAACCTTGTAAAACCAATGACTGCAGCTTTGGAAGTAGGGTATTGAACGCCGTTGCCACGACCAATATAAACCGTGTCAGAGGATATATTTATGATACGTCCCCAATTTTGCGAACGCATGTCCGGGAATACCTCACGTGCGCACAGCCACACTCCTTTGACGTTTACCGCCATAACTCTATCCCAATCAGCTTCGTCCAATTCATAAAACGGCCGTGCAGCCCGATCTAACCCTATATGCCGCAGCATGATGGCTGCATTGTTAACAAGGATATCAATCTTGCCAAAGCGCTCGCGCGCTTTAGACACCATCTCTTTTATCTGTTTGGAATCAGAGACATCGCACACAATCGGCAATACTTCGCGATCTTCAGTTGCAATTTCTTCAGCCGCTTGCTTTAAAACATCCTCAGTAGTACCACAGATTACAACGTCAGCCTTTTCCTGATAAAGACGTTTCGCAATAGCTTTGCCAATCCCGCGACCGCCCCCTGTAACAAGAGCGACATGACCTTTTAGTCTTTCACAATTCATAGCAACACTCCTCCTTTTACAATATTTTACTCATAGAAAATTTATTACTTACTATAATAATATATGAAACACATCCTTGTGTGTAAAGGATATTTTACTACAAGATGTAATGACCATCCTACTGGCACATTGCGACTTCCATATAATTATATTCCAATAAATTAAATTGGATTTATATCTGTTATGTAAATAAGCAGAAACACAGAAATCATTATCAAATAGAGAGAATTTTTTGGCTTTGCTCATTCTGTTAAATACCAGCTTCGCTGATAGACAGAAGGTCATTTAACAGGGCGAGGAATGAAAAAGACCTGGATGTCATCTCGACCGGAAATGATATAATAAACAAATATGCAAGTGTGCTTATTCTGATTGCATAACCAGCTGAATTATTTTAATATCACCTGCTATGGAATTTCTAAACAACATAAAAAACGGACTGAGAAACGGTCTGAAAATAAGCACAAAAATTATTGTTTACATGCTGCCCTTTTACGTTGTCGTTGATATTCTGGAGCAGAGCGGATATTTGAGCAAAATCAGTCTTATTTTTAAACCGATAATGGGAGTACTGGGGCTGCCCAGTGAGGCTGCTGTTGCAATTATATCCGGAATGCTGCTTAACCTGTATCCGGCCATTGCCGCCATGGCTCCGCTGTCACTCTCAATAAAAGAAATCACAATTTTAGGACTTTTTCTTGGAATAGCGCACAATCTTGTTATAGAAACGATAATTCTCAGCCGCTCAGGTGTCAAAGCTTATTCCGTGGTAATCCTGAGAATTGCAACTGCTTGCGTAGCCGCCATGGGGGTTAATATCTTATGGACCTAAACATAACACAATCGGTAATCGGAGCATGTCTTTTAAGTTTGAAAATATTTGTGATTATTACACTGCTTTTAATTGTATATGAATTTTACGAAAATTCACGCTTTTACAATTGGACAAAAAAAATTCTAGACAGGCCTATGCAGACAATCGGGATATCCTCCAATGCTTCAATTACTATGGTGGTGGGCATTGTTTTGGGGATTGCGTACGGAGCGGGAATTCTGCTGAAAAACGTCCAAGAAAAGAAGATGAACAGCAAAGATATCGCTCTGACATCATATTTTCTCGCCGTCTGTCACGCTGTGTTTGAGGACACACTCCTTTTTGTTGCAGTGGGTGCAAACGGATTTATTATAATCGGAGTGCGTATTCTTCTGGCTGTTATTTTAATATCCATTTTAAATAAATACATCTTCAGAACAATGGCTGAAAGTAGTGAAGTAGGGAGATAGTGAGATGGGGAAGTAGTGCTAAGTTTTAAGTACCATCTGTATAAAATTTTTATATTTAACAGTGAAGTCAGAACAGGCTTTTCCAATTAGTAACCATTAATAACAAAGAATAACTATTTACTTACACTTTTTCTAACATTGAACGTCTCGCATCACGCTTTACGGCATTACGCATCACGGCTCCTACAGATTTTCAATAACCCTTTGCAATTTAAAATAATTAAGAAAAACCTGGGTTTTGGCATTTATCACATTATACCTGGCACGGGAAAGATAGTATATGGCATCAAGTATATCAGTGGAAGTGGCCACCCCTTCTCTGAAAGATGCTTCCGTTACCCTCAAATTCTCCTCAGCTTCTTTGAGACTGGCTCTGGCAACCTCAAGATTTTTTAAGGCAACATTTTTATCCTCAGTCACATTTTGGAGCTGATTTTTCAGATCGAGCTTCATCTCCATAACATCCATCTTGGATTTTCTCACTTCCAGCTTTGCTTTGTTAATATTCGAATATTTCTGAAAACCATCGAAAATATTAAAGCTAACATTCACCTGCCCTCTTATTTCACCCTCATCATTTTCCCCATAAGGCTCGACTGAGTCAGCAGCATCGGAATAGCTGAATAATAAATCGACTTTTGGATAAAGTGAGCTCTTCGAAGCATTAACTCCGTATTTTTTTGACTGCATAACCGTCTTCAACGCTTGCAGTTCGCTTCTGGATGAATACATTTTTTCTTTATAAAAATCATATTTTTCAAATTCCGGTATTTTTGCCAGCAAATTAAAATCAATATCCATAATATCTACATTTACACCCACGGTTCTGGATAAATTGTTCATAGATTTTTTTAACTCAGTCTGAGCTTTCATAAGATCCTGTTTTGCATTATCCATTTCAACCTTTATTTTTAGTACCTCGCTCCACTGAATGACACCCACATCATATTTCAACTTTGCATTTTCATATTCCTTTTGATAAAGTTGATATGCGCTCCTTCTAACATCCAGATAACGCTGATTCCTGTAAACATTGAGATATGCTGCAGCAACGTCAAATTTCACATCCTGTTTTATTGCATTCAACTCAAAAAAACTTACCTTTTCCATTTCTCTGGCAGACTTCAGATTATACTTATCTCTAAAACCGTCAAAAAGATTATAACTCAAAGCCAGATATAGATTGCTGTTTCTACTGTTTTCAAACATGGTATCTTCATCAAGCTGATTATACTGATAACCCAAATCAGCTGAAGGCAAGAATTCACCTTTTTGGTATCTGGTGCTCTCAGCCGCAAATTCCATGTCAAATTTATACTTTTGTATTAAAGCCCTGTTTTCCACGGCTTTATTCTTTAATTGGTTCAGATTTATAGCAAATGTGTTCATCGCCGCTAGCAAAATAATCAATACAAATGTTTTTTTCATCACTTACCTCTCAATAAAATTTCACAGTTAACAGATCAGATGTAAACATTTGTTGTTAATAAAAAAAAAAGACTCCTGAATATGGCATATTCGCTTCCTCAAAAAATAAAAACCTAAGGCATTTTCCTATGCATAATGTTAATCCAAATGAGGCAAAGGTGCAAGCAGCATTATACAAAGATTTCGGAATATACCGTATTATGAGAGAATTAGATTAATAGCATGCAAGAGTAATATAATTAGTTCCTGCAACGAATAATTGGATATTACGCATATGAAAAGCAAGAAACATATTTTACCTGTTTCTTGCTTTCAAAAATGTAATACTTTAATGATTAAAATCTTCACATTGATATGTTAAGCCCGCCATCTACAGGCAAAAGAGCCCCAATGATATACTTAGCCTCGTCTGATACAAGAAATGATACAGCCTCTGCCACATCTTCCGGCTCACCAATATGACCTATAGGTATTCTATCATTCTCACGGGGTCTGTTTACATACTCCTTATAGCCCACCGGGGTTCCCACAAGCCCGGAGCCTACTGCATTTACCCGGATGTTAAAAGGGGCAAGATCTATTGCAGCGCACATGGTAAGGTAATTTAC
>DDHP01000094.1:10252-10799 GCA_002338145.1 Deferribacteraceae bacterium UBA1873
CCCTGAGATTTCATAATCTCAGCAGCCATTTTTGTACAGAGATAGTAACTTCTAAGGTTTGTATTGATGGTATACTCCCAGGTTTTTAAGTCACAATCTAAAATTGATTCATTTTTTGTGTATGCAACATTGTTGACAAGAACATCCAGTCTGCCAAATCTATCCTTTATAAAAGAGAACAAGCTCTCAATGGAACTTACATCAGAATAATCCACCCTGAAATAAGAACCTTTCTTGGGCAGATTCTCTGAAACCGCCCGTGCTTCATCCTCATTTCTGGAAGTTATGACCACATGATATCCTTTTCCTGCCAACACCTCTGCTGTGGCCTTTCCTATGTTATTTGTAGAGCCTGCTACAAGAGCTATCTTTTCCATATCATCCTCCTTAATCCTACTGCGTTTATTGCCTGCACATTGTTCAACCAAAATGCAAATCCTACACAATAAGGAATTGTAGCTTTCTAGTTCTCATCACTTATAACCAACCGAACCCCCATTTTAAAGGCATTTTCACAGTCGATTGGAAACACTTCCTTCCGTCTCTT
>DDHP01000094.1:11085-11488 GCA_002338145.1 Deferribacteraceae bacterium UBA1873
TAGTCCTCAAACTGATAGGTATCATAACTGCACAGTGTCTCTGTAGCTCCAAATATCCATTCCAAAATCATTTCAGTGGTGCTGATGTGATGATTAAAACCATACTCCTCTGCCATCTCCTCGGTTGCACCCAGGGTATAGATAAAACCGGTCTTGATTTTTTTGGGAAAAAGTGAATCAGGTGGATCAGTGTAGGGGAGAAATTGAAAAACCAAACGTTCCATAAACGATCTCATCTCTCCTGTTGCTGTTCCCAAATAGATCGGTGATCCAAAGATAAGAGCCTGAGCATCCAGAACCTTCTCGAATATAGGTGTCAGGTCATCCTTTACCGCGCATCTGCCGTAGCTCTTCCCGTTTTTCAACTTGCATGAGAAACAGCTTATGCACCCTTTATAATTCA
>DDHP01000075.1 GCA_002338145.1 Deferribacteraceae bacterium UBA1873
AAAGATATTGTATTTATTGTGGGACAATCTACCGGATCGATAATATATCTGAGAAATCTTTATTTCATTCATAAGGAAAAGAAAAAAAAACTGTATGAAAACGATTGAAATATATTTTTTCTAAATCTACTATTGTCCTCAAATTAAAAGTTATTTTATACTAAATTGGGTTGATACCAAAATATAAAATAACTAAATCATACACAAGCTTATGGAGGATTACATGATTGAATTACTGAGAAAAAGACGCAGCATAAGAAAATTTCAGGATAAAAGTATTCAAAAAGATACAATAGAGATACTCAAGGAAGCTGTGTTAAGAGCACCTACATCCCGCAATATAATGCCGTGGGAATTTATTTTTATCACAGATAAAGATAAGCTGAAAAAACTGTCTGAAGCTAAACAGCACGGCTCTGCTTTTGTTGCAGGTGCACCTTTGGCTGTTGTTGTTTGTGCTGATACCACCAAATCAGATGTTTGGGTGGAAGACTGCAGCATTGCGTCAATAATGCTTCAGATGACAGGGCTTGAACTGGGACTGGGCAGCTGCTGGTCACAGATTAGGAACCGTAAGCACAGTGAATCTGAATCAGCAGAGAGCTACATCCAAAATTTGCTTGGTATTCCTGAGCACTTTGCAGTGGAATGTATTGTTGCCCTGGGTTATCCTGATGAAGAAAAAGAGCCTGTATTGTATTCAGATTTACCCGTAAAAAAAATCCATACAGAAAAATTCTGAATTTATATACAATACAATCTAAAATCTATGTAATGGACGAATTGGTACGGTTAGATACTCAGACTTAAATAGGGTTTTATTCAATTTGCAACAATTCAGGAAAAATAATAAACTTTTTTACTTCCCAAAAATAGAAAAAATCTACAGATAATGATATTTTTAAGTTCTTTAAATATGCTTGTCTAATTAAATGTATGCTACAAAACAACGCAGAAGTAATAATAAAATATAATTATATTTTTTATTGACTTGGAAGCAAAAAAAAGAAATTATAAAATTATGAATAATGGAACTACATACGCATTTAACAAATCTGCCGAAGTAAAAGCATTTATCATAAGGATGATATATGGGAAGCGCAGCGGCAATATCCCTACTTCCGAAGAGCTTGCAGCAAAACTCGATGCCAATGTTAACACTGTCAAAAAAGTCATAAAGGATTTAGCCAAAGAAGGGTACGTAAAAACAAACAAAAAGGCAGGAACCGCTATAAAGACACCTATTCCAACAGAGGCATCCAGCAGTTTTAAAATGTATATGGAAAATCTTGTTAGCCTTATAATGGAGATGAAAAGCAGTGGATTAGGTGAGACCGAAGTGGAGTCAATTTTTATAAACGCTCTCAGCGAGAATAAAAAAGCTGAAAGCAATATCATTTATATAGATACATCCCCGGAATCACTGATTGTTGGCAAAACAGAACTGGAATCCAAACTAGGATTTAATATAACGACCATGCTTCTTGAGGATTTTCTGCGTAAATACGAAAAGATTAAAGATGATAAAAAAATATTTATCACCACTTATATCTGTTTCCAGCATCTGGTAAATAAAAATATTAATGAAAATATTATTCCACTCAAAATTACTCCGCCTTTGGATCTGCTTGTAAATTTTGATAAAATACCAATAGATACCAATATTATTTTGGTAGTGCTAAATGAACAGATTCAGGACCGTATATATGATGTGTACAGTTTAATTCTGGAAAAATTCAGAAATTTTAATATTTATACTTTATCCGAAGTCAAAAGAAAGCCTGCTCTGTTGGATAACTGCGATTTATTATTAACATTGAAAAGCATATACAGGGACAATGAAGAGTATTTTTCAAAGGTTTCAAATGTTGTCACCTATAACAGATTTCATGATGATGAGGGAATTGAGCTGATTAGAAGTTATTTGAAGAGACCATAATTATGGAGGGTTGGTAATGGAGATCGTCGGTGTTGATACAGGAGGCACTTTTACTGATTTTATATATAAATCCGGGAAGAAATGGGGGGTATTTAAGCGCCTTTCCACTCCTGAAAATCCGGCTGAAGCTGTTCTGGACGGGTTGGGCAAAGTGCTGAAAAATGAAAATTTTCAGGTTGTTCACGGATCAACTGTGGCGACTAATGCGATACTTGAAAGAAAAGGCGCCAACACGGCTCTAATAACAAACAAGAAATTTGAAGATATTTTTGAAATAGGAAGGCAGAACAGAAGCGAGTTATATAATCTGAAATACAGAAGGGAAAATATGCTCGTTCCCGCCACTTTAAGGTTTGGTCTTAACTGCAGAATCAATGTAGAAGGTGAAGAGATTGAGTCTTTTGATGAGCAGGAAGCCAGAAGCATTATTGCAAAACTGAAACAGGCGGAAGTTGAATCTGTTGCTGTCTGTTTTCTTTTCTCGTACCTGAATCCGTCCCATGAAGTTCAAATGGGTGAGCTTCTCAAAGAAGCTGAAATCCCGTTTTCGCTATCGCATAAAGTTTTATCAGAGTTCAGGGAATACGAAAGGACTTCCACCACTGTGGTAAATGCCTATGTATCTCCAAAAATGAAAAGATATATAACCTATATTAAGCAGAATTTCGGTGGTGGTGAATTAAGGGTTATGCAGTCCAACGGCGGAAGTATTTCAGCTGATACGGCAATGGAAGAATCTGTCAGAACCATCCTCTCAGGTCCTGCAGGCGGTGCGGTTGGAGCTTATGAAATAGCCAAAAAAGCGGGTTTTGACAAAATTATTACATTCGACATGGGCGGCACATCCACCGATGTGGCTCTTCTGGACGAGAGACTGCCCCTTACGATGGAATCCACCATATCCAACTTTCCTGTGAAAGTTCCCATGATCGACATCCATACCGTTGGAGCAGGAGGCGGTTCGATCGCCTATATTGACAAAGGCGGATCATTAAAAGTCGGTCCTGAAAGTGCCGGAGCCGATCCTGGTCCCATATGCTACGGTAAAGGGAATGACATAACGGTGACCGATGCCAATCTCTTTCTGGGAAGGCTTGTCCCTGAAAATTTCCTGGG
>DDHP01000028.1:0-49792 GCA_002338145.1 Deferribacteraceae bacterium UBA1873
CCTCTTTTCCTACCAACTTCCCTTTAATCAAAATAATAATAAGCTGCCTTGATTTAACTATTTAATACATTGAAATAATTATTTGCATCTCTCCACAAATATGTTAAAAATAAAACATAGGTTGAGTTAACTAATACAGGAGGATATTATGAAAGCAGTATTGCTTGATGGTTTTGGTGGTATTGATGTTTTACGTGTAGGTGAAGCTGAAAAACCATCACCTAAAAAAAATCAAGTGCTTATAAAAGTAAAAGCTACATCTATAAACGGTCCCGATGTTGCACAGAGAGAAGGTAAATACCCACCGCCAGCTGGTGAATCAGAAATATTGGGAGTAGAAGTAGCCGGAGTGATAGAAGAATTAGGAGAATCTGTTAAAGGTTGGAATATTGGTGACAAGGTAATGACTTTGGTTGGCGGGGGTGGTTATGCTGAATATGCTGTTGCTTATGCCAACCACTTAATTGCAATTCCTGACAATCTCAGCTTTGAGGAAGCGGCATGCATTTGCGAATCTTACATAACTGCATACTCAAATGTATTTATGTTCGGAAAACTGGAGAACAACCAATATGCCATACTCCACGGAGGAGGCGGCGGCGTTAACACGGCTGCAATACAGATATGCAAGGCATTGGTACCGGATACAAAGCTTATAGTAACCTCACCCCCGGAGAAAATGGAAAAAATTAAGGAAATTGGTGCTGATCTTGTTATTAATTATAAAGAAACACCTGACTTTTCCAAGATAGTAAAAGAATACACAGAAAAAAGAGGTGTTGATGTTATTCTGGACTGCATAGGTGCTGCTTATCTGGAGCCAAACATAAAGTCACTCACATATACAGGCCGTTTGGTTGTAATAGGTGTTCTCAGTGGAATTAAAGCCGAACTTAATCTTGCTCTACTAATGGTAAAAAGACAACAAATAATAGGCTCTGTACTGAGATCCAGATCTATTGAAGAAAAAGGTGAGATAGTAAAAAGTTTCACTGAAAACGTAATTCCAAAAATAGAAGATGGTACGATAAAACCCCTTATTCACAAAGTTTTTACAATAGACGAAGTAGTTGACGCCCATAGAACAATGGCTGAAGATACACACTTTGGAAAAATAGTGATGAAAATTGCTGATTAACGGGGAGTAAATTTTACTCCCCGATATTTTTATTTAACAAGATATATATTGGATTTATGTATTGTCACATAGCAACTGTTACGATTGAGAGGAAGAAATTCTCCGTCTATCTGGCAATAATCTATCCCGTATATTTTAATTTTGTCAGCAACGGTATAAGTAGCAAAAATTTGTCTTTTAAATAACGCCTTCAAGGCAGCCTTCATTACAGCCAGTCGGTTATCTGACTTGAGGCAACCAATATGAAGTTTACCTTTTATGATATTTTTAAACAGATAAAAACCACCTGCATAATATCTGCCAATAGATATGATAATATGATGACAAATGTTCTTTCTGCCGTTACAGTAAAAAACAATTGCCGGAAAATTATTTTTATAAATAACTTTCAAACCGGAAAAAACATATGCTAATTTACCTACTCTTGATTTGGTTTTCAGGTCAACACGACGGACAGTTTCCGCATCAAACCCAGCTCCGAAAACCTGTAAAAAATATCTCCCGGCCACTTTACCTAAGTAAAGTTGTTCGCAGTTATCCAAAGAAAATTTTTTAACAGCACTTAACGCATCCAGAGAAATTCCCTTTTCTCTGCAAAATACGTTTGCTGTACCTAAAGGTAAAGGCAACACAAGGGAGTGTGTCTTTTTATGTGCTAATCCGTTAATGATTTCATTTAATAAACCATCTCCACCAGCTGAAACTATTAACTGAGCATTTGTAGTACTGCATAATTTCTCAGCATGCCCGGCAAAATCAGTATAAACAATCTCAGTATTCCCAAACCTATCAGACAAAATATCATGGATTTTACTGATTTTGAAAGCATTGAAACTGCCGCTATTAGGGTTTGCAATAAGCAATATTTTGTTAAAAAATACTTTTCTATATCTATCCATTGTTTTTAAACAGTTTCCTGAAAATATAATAAGGATTAAGAAACTTAGGTATCAACATCGGCACATTGCGGCAGTAATCAACATACTCTTTTCCGAAAATATTCTTTAATTTACGCTCTTCGTTAATACTTCCGATAATAAAATATAGTGTAAAAACTACATTCAGTACTAAATCTTTTATATATAAAGGTCTAGACCACAAAAGAAGCAAACCGGAGAAATAATATGGGTGCCGTACATATTTTAAAGTCCCATCCATACTCAATTCCCTGTGCAAATCGTATTCTTTTGTGCCTTTATACAAATACTGCCTGATTTGCTCCAATCCCAAAAAGGAAGCATTATTATAAAATTTTGCCGTATAAATCCCGAATATAAGGGCAAAGGCAAAAACTGCCCTTAGAAAAATTTTTACCGCAAACCCCGGATGGAAAAATTCTTCACTGGGAAGTTTAGAATAAAAATATATTGCAGGTATAAGTAAAAACAATGACTGAAATACATAAAATCCCCTGTACCACCATTTATAGTAAATATCCCGGAGCACAAAAGGATCGGCAAGTATACTGTGAAGGATACAGTAAAAAGTAAGATAAGAGCAAAAAATAAGATAATATCCCATAAAGGTTAAACAAATATATCGTTTTCAGCGTCAACAAATGCTGCGATTTCATCAACATAGGGGGTAATATCATAGCTGTACTCATTAACAAAGAAATCTATATGCTTAGTCAAAATATCTTCATCGAGATGCTGAGCATATTTTTCGATATAAGGTTTAACCTTACTGTAATTTTCCCGGGAAAAGGATATGGACTGCCTTATTAAATTATTAAATTCAGCAGCATACTCAATCAAATCGTTGGAAACCAAGATCGCACCCAATGGGATTGGTGCTTTATGTTTTTGTTCCCATAAGTTTCCAAGATCCTCAAGAAGATTAAAACCTACATTTTTATAAACGAACCTTCCCTCATGTATAAGTATTCCGGCATCCACATCATCATTATCGATAGCACTTATTATTTTATCAAATTTTAGCTCAACAAAATCAAATTCACTGCCGAAAAAATATTTAAATATTCTGAATGCCGTTGTATGTTTCCCAGGAATGGCGATTCTGCCATTTTTTAAATCCTCAATGGCATTAAATTTTTTGGAAACAAGTACCGGCCCGCAACCAAATCCCAGTGCTCCACCCGATTTTAAAATGTGATATTTATCTTTAACCTCCGGTATCACACCGTAGGAAACTTTTAGCAAATCAAGTTTGCCGGAAATAGCCATATTGTTAAGGGTTTCCACATCATCCAGAACAGTTTTGAATTTAAATGAGTCGGTATCTATCATTCCCTTTATCATCGGCATAAATATAAAAGTATCATTGGGGCATGTTGAAATTCCTAGTTTAATATCCATCATCCACCTCCAACTGAAAAAATCAGTAGTAACACAGATATATTTGTTATATAAAAATTGATATTCTTCAGTTCCAGCTCCACTCGCCCTGACAACTTTTTGTATAACAGCGGTAGCTAAACAGAATGTTCCACATATTTACCAGTTTGAGACCTTTGCAAAAATCTATATAGTCATGCTTAGCAGCAACTAAAGTTGCTAAATTGGATGTTTTACAACATATTTACCAGTCTGAAAGACTGGTGTTAGACGAAGTCAATTATTTATTTCAACATCTAATTTATCTTCGCTTTGCTCAGTGGCTACAGGGTAACAGTAAGGCCATTGTGCAAAAGTCTCAATTATGCTTAGTTCCAAAGCATCAGTGTATGCTTTTACTGTGAAGGCATTGGAACACTGCTTAAAAGAGACTTAATATCATTATCCGTAAAACTTAATCCTCCGCCAAAGAAAAAAGATCTTGTGTCAGTATTCATAAAGTCATCATACCCACCGTCTACAAAGAAATAATCACCAAATTTATATCGCAGTTTTGCTTTTAGATGAGGATCCCTATCATCTGATTCATCGCTGAAATCGTATGCATCAAAAGATGCCTCAAACTTATCATCAATAAATGTATAATCGAATCCCAGTCCAAATTCAGATTCCATTATCCCTAATCTCAAAAACAAATCGTCATAAAACATCTGGTGTGCATACTGGGCAATAAAAGTAATAGAATCTTCCTCTCTTTCTGTTTTGGTTTCCGTATAATCATGTCCTATATTATCAGGAGGATTATCGTATCTGTATGAACTCACAGTTGTGCTGGTGGTACCCTCTTGAGTTGAAGCAATTCCAAGCAGGTAATATTTCTGATTATCACGTGGATCGATTTTGACCTTAAAATAACCTTTGCTTTCACCTGTATCCACCATTTGTTCCCCTGCAAACTCCAGATTTAGTTGAAACTTATCATATTGATCTACCATTTTTTTCAGACCCTTTATGGTTTCTTTCACATCCTCAGCTGTTTTGTTATCATTGATTAACGTAGCTATAGTCCCATCGCCTTTATTTATCTTATCAGTAATTTCATTAATATTATCTACCGTTTTCTCCAGTTTTGCAGTAACTGTTCTCATACTGGAAATAGTTTCCCTTAAATCGGTTTTGGACCCTTTCACAACATCATCGACATCGCCGGTGATACTTTCCATATTATTCGCTATTCTGTTAATCTTTTCAGCGATAATCGGTGTCTGACTGTTTAATTCCGCAGAAAAAGATTTCAGATTGGCAATAAGTTCATTAATATTTTCCTGATTGGAGACAGTAATATTTTCAAGTGTTGCAGTCAAATTTTCAACATTTTTAACAATATTATTAATCCTTTCCTGGTTAGATTTCATCAGCTCACGCATTATTTCCGTTGTGTATCTTACATTCTCCAAAGTGGATTTCATGTTATCCCTGCCTTCCGTACTAGCAAGGACTTCCTTTAAAGAGCTGGTAATTGCTTTAATATCATCAGCAATTCTACTAAATTTAGATGTTAATTGATCAATATCGCTTCCTGCCTCAAAATTTTCCAGTGTTTCACCTTCTTTTACAAATCGGGTACTTTCAGCTTCTGTTGTTTTCAGTTCAGCATATTTTTCACCGAGAAAACCTGATGATCTGACAGCAAGCGCGACATTGTTCGGAATCTTATATTCATCCTTTATTCTAAGTACAACATTCACAAAACCATCTTGCAGCTTAACATCCTCCACAATTCCCACATCAACACCCTTAAACTTGACAACAGAATCTTTGGTAAGGCCGGAAGCATCAGGTACTTTAAAAACAAGCTGATACCCGGAAGGCTGACCAAAAGAAAAATCTCCCACTTTAGTCGTCATATATCCTAAAATAACAAAAACAACTATTACAAAAATCCCAACTTTTGCTTCCAAACCAAATTTCATATAAACGCCTCCAGCTAAAACACTTTAATGGGACCTTCCATAGATCCACTTATAAACTGCTTAACATATGGATCATCAGTAGTTTTAAAATCATCAATAGTTCCGTTTATTACGGCCTTGCCATCATAAATCATTGAAACAAAATCTGCAATTTTTAATGTACTTTCTATATCATGGGAGATAACTACCGACGTAATATCCAGTTGTTCCTGAGTACTGTGAATTAAATTGTTAACAACATCTTTCATTATAGGATCCAAACCTGTGGTAGGCTCGTCATAAAGGATGATTTTCGGTTCAAGAGCAATAGCCCTTGCTAATCCCACCCGTTTTCTCATTCCACCGGAAAGTTCAGAAGGCATTTTATTTTCTACATCTTTTAATCCCACAAGTCTCAATTTTTCCATCACAATGTCTTTTATCTGCTTCTCTTTATATTTGGTATGTTCTCTTAAAGGAAAAGCAATATTGTCAAATACATTCATAGAGTCAAAAAGGGCAGCATTTTGAAAAAGCATCCCAAATTTTTTCCTGATTTGAATTAATTTTTTACGGCTCATTCCAACAAGGCTTTCATTTTCTACAATGACATCCCCTTTATCCGGCAATATAAGCCCCATCATCTGTTTTAGTAAAACACTCTTTCCGGTACCTGAAGGTCCCAATATTACAGAAATCCCACCTTTAGGAACAAGGAGATTTATCCCTTTATGAACCTCCTGTTCTCCAAAACTTTTATAAATATCTTCCATTTTTATCAAAATATCTTTATCAGTAATAGGCATATCACATCCGTCAAAACATAAAAGCAGTTAATATATAGTCAAAAACAAGAATAAGTACACAAGAAAGAACAACTGATTCCGTAGTGGCTTTACCAACACCCTGAGCACCACCGCTGGTATAAAAACCTTTGTAGCAACCTACCATTGTCAGCAATAAACCAAAAACAACAGCTTTAGTAATACCGTTGTATAAATCACTTAAATCGACATATCTGTACATATTTTCGAGATACAATGTTTTATTTATCCCCAATATATCCACACCGACAAAATACCCCCCCGCAATACCACAAAAAACGGCAATTACGTTTAAAAGGGGCATAACAACAGTACCGGCAAGGATTCTCGGCACAATAAGATATTGCACAGGCTCAACTGCCAGCGAATTTAACGCATCTATTTGTTCACTTACCCTCATGGTACCTATCTCTGCAGTAATAGCCGAACCTGCCCGTGCAGCCACCATTATAGCACTAAGCACAGGGCCAAGCTCTCTAGCCATACCAAGGCCGACTACAGTCCCAACCATATATTCGGCGCCAAACTTATTAAATCCTATATAGCTCTGAAACGCAAAAACCATTCCGGTAAATGTACCTGTCAGAATTATAACGGAGAGAGAATTAACACCTATAAATTCAACCTGACGCAAAAACAGCCTAAACCTGAAAGGAGGCACAAAGAGCCATTTGATAGCATCAAAAAAGAGCAGAATCATTCTTCCCGAACCATTTATCAATTGCAAAAATGGTCGTCCTATAAAACTGAAAATATTTGTCATTTAATCCTGACCTTTGCCATTTCTTGATTTCACACACTAAGTTTTATAAACTCTGGGGATTCGCTCTGAAATGGCGCAAAGCATCTCATAAGAAATACTTCCGGACCACTTTGCCCACATTTCAGCATCCACATGTTCTCCCATTAACTCCACTTCTGATTCAAATGCACATTCAGGAACATCAGTAATATCAACCATCATTATATCCATACATATATTACCTACAACAGGACAGATAAAACCGTCAAGATAAATATGGGCTCTGTTTGAAAAACATCGAAAATATCCATCCGCATATCCAATAGGTATAACACCTATAACCATATCCCTCTCTGCTCTGTAGGTGCCATTATAGCTTATATATTCACCTTTTAAAACACGTTTTTTCTGAACTATTTTTGAATATATGTGCATAACAGGTTTCAAATTGACGTTGTAGTCTGCATAAACATATCCGTAGGTCATTATTCCCGGACGTGTGAAAGTATACTTGTTCTTAAAATTTACTATGGCAGAAGAGTTAAATACACTGGTTGCACAAGTAATATTATATTTATTTATAAAAGTATCAAAACGTTCCATCTGCCAGTTTGTATATTGAAAATCGCTGTCGGAACTAGCCAGATGTGTCATAATAATGGAAATATCAAAGCGATCGTATTTTTTGATAAACATTTCAAAATCAAAATTATCTACATCAAAGCCAAGGCGATTCATTCCAGTTTCCAGCTTAATGATAATACTTGCTTTACTGCCTTTATTTTTTAAAAAGTTATGATAATCTTCAGCTACATACCAATCAAAGACGGTAAGGACAATATTGTTCTCATATACTTCCTCATAAAAATTTTTGTCAATATATCCGAGTACAACAATATCTACATCCGTTCCCAAAACTTCCCTGAGTTTGATAGCTTCACTAACCGTTGCAACACCGAAGCTTTTAATGCCATTATTGGTTTTTACATATTTGGCAAGTTTACCGGCACCGTGCCCGTATCCATTTGCCTTAACAATAGCCATTACCTTCCCTCCGGAAAGTTTCTGGGCAACAGAAATATTGTGGGAATAATTGGGTAAATCGATAAGCGCATATGTCGGTCTTAGTGTTTTAATTCTTGTTGATATCATCAGAAATACCTGCAGAGTAAAGTAAATAACTTTTTATAAAATTATCTATATCACCATCCATTACTGCATCCACATTTCCTGTTTCATGTTTGGTTCTTAAATCTTTTACCATTTTGTAAGGATGCATCACATATGAGCGTATTTGGTTGCCCCACCCTATTTCTGTTTTGCTGTTCTCAATCTCCTGGCGTTCCTCATTTTTCTTTTCCATCTCCAGTTCATAAAGTTTAGCTTTAAGTATCTTCATAGCATGGGCTTTGTTTTTATGCTGGCTCCGTTCATTTTGGCAGCTTACAACTATACCTGTTGGCTCATGAGTAATACGAACAGCAGAATCGGTGGTATTTACATGCTGACCGCCGGCACCACTGGCTCTGAAAGTGTCAATCCTTAAATCTGATTCGTTAATATCCACCTCAATATCATCATCAATTTCAGGAAGGACAAAAACTGAAGCAAAAGAGGTGTGTCTTTTGTTATTGGAGTCGAAAGGTGATTGACGCACTAATCTGTGAACCCCTGTTTCACCTTTTAAGTAACCGTAACTATACTCACCAAGGACATTAAAAGTAACTGATTTAATACCAGCCTCATCTCCAGGCAAATAATCCAAAAGTTCCATTTTAAAATTCTTACGCTCCACCCATCTGCTGTACATACGATAAAGCATAGCAACCCAGTCATTAGCTTCGGTGCCGCCTGCTCCCGCATGAATAGTGACAATAGCATTATTGGGATCATTTTCACCATTGAGAATCAGCATTAACTCAAAGTCTTCTACATTTTTTTCCAATTCGGTAATATTTGACTGTAAGTCATCCTGGACTTCTGTTGATCCTTCATTATAGAGCTCCAGATAAACATCAATATTCTCCAGCAATCCCTTTAATTTATCCCATTGGGCAAGAAATTTTCTTAAATTAGACTGTTCTTTTAAAAGGTACTTTGACTCTTTCTTAGACCAGAAATCCGGATCCTCCACAGACTTATTTTCTATTTCTTTTACCCGCTGTAACTTTTTTTCAGCCTGGACAGCATCCTCAAAAGATGAAACACGCTCCCTCAATTCATTTATTTTCGAATGTAATTCATCTATAAGCATTTCTTTAACAGCCCTCCGCTTTAGTAGCTATCATTTCATTGTAACCTTTTCATCATGGCAATTTCGTCACAGTCAGGAAACATAGGGCATTTCAAGCAGTCTGACCATATTTTTTTTGGCAGCAAATCCTTTGAAATTTCATCAAAGCCTAACTTTTTGAAAAATTCAGGCTTGTATGTAAGTGCAAAAATATTCTTTATTCCAAATTCAGTAGCTCTGTTAATACAATATTCAACCAATTTTTTACCAACACCTTTTTTGTGAAAAGTATTATCAACCGCCAAAGACCTGATTTCTGCAAGATCTTCCCATGCCGGATGCAGTGCACAACAACCTCTTATAAAGCCTTCCTCTTCCCACACAGCAAACTCAAATATCTTTTCATATATTTCATTCAGACTGAGCTGAAGCATTTCCCCCTGTTTTGCGTAGGAATTCACTAATTTTTGTATTGCTTTCACATCGGTCATTACAGCCTGACGAATCATTTGAGCCTATCTGCCATTTCTGAATATATTTGAATAGCTTCATCCTGTGCTGGCAAGAGATCGTATCCTTTTCTTGCAGAAATTGTAAATCTGGTACTGTTTTCAGTCAATCTTTCCGTGGTAAGACTATAGGAAATATTATTTATTTCTGCTTTGGCCTTGCCTTCGGTAATACTGGCAAAAAGGATTTGTCCGCCTTTGTCTTTTATAATGTTTATAAAGGCATCTACCACCTGGGGAATCCTTGCATCAACATTATCGGAAACAGAACCAGTAGCAATACTGTAAGTGGCGCCTGCGGAACCTGCAACCAAAAAAGCGGGAGCACATCCGGAAACGAGCAAAGCAAAACACAGCAACAGCAAGTATTTCCTCATTATTTCCCCCCAAAATGATATACAAAATTTCATTAATAACAGCGCATTGTAATAAAATATTATTTAATTATCAACTAATTTTTGCTTAGGACTATATTTACAACATTATTAAGAATATTCTCAAATAAATAAGTACACTTGCATATTTGTTTGCTATATCGTTTCTTATGAAAGTTATGACATCCCGAGCGAAGCCGGGGGATCTCCAACTATAACCTAATAATTGCTGCGTTTCTGCTTATTTGTATAAAAAAATTATTGATTTATGACGTTTTTTGCTATATTACCTTTGCAATTTTAGAGCATAGCACACTCGCATGGGGCACGCGTGGTGGGAGACTGAGATTCTCTAACTCTAAGCCATTGTTTCTTATCATTGACAGCAAGCCTTGTGTTAAAATAAAATTAATTTCTAACTTTATGAATGTTAGTGCAATATTTAGCATGGGAGTAAATTCATGGAACGTTTTAACGACGATACTTATAAAACCGGAAAAATTTCCCAAAATATTACTGCAAAGCTATTTCCTGGGGTTTATTTTTACGCCAGGCTGGCTGCACTTGTTTTTAGCGCCAGTAAAAAAGCCAAACAGGGTGTATATGATGACAAAGAATGGTATAAAAGTAGTTTTGTTTTTTTGAACATTTTGGAAAAAACAGGCATAAACGTTAGTATAAACGGAATTAATAATTTCAAAAACCAGAAAAGACCGATAGTTTTTATCGGTAATCACATGAGTACATTGGAAACCTTTCTTTTGCCATGTATTATAGCTCCCCACAAAAAGCTTACTTTTGTTGTAAAAAATACCCTTGTGGAATACCCTGTATTTAAACATGTAATGCGAAGTAGAAATCCCATAGTAGTCACAAGGGATAATCCCAGAAACGATTTGAAAACTGTCCTTCAGGAAGGCACTGACAGAATAGAAAAAGGCTATTCTTTAATTGTTTTCCCCCAAACCACAAGATCGAATATTTTTGATTTAAATCAGTTTAACAGTATTGGTGTAAAACTTGCATCCAAAACAAATGCCCTAGTGATTCCCGTTGCACTAAAAACCGATGCATGGGCAAATGGGAAAAAATTTAAAGATTTTGGGAAAATATATACTAACCGGGATGTTTTAATTTCATTCGGAGAACCAATTGATTCAACCTTAGAAAATAAAAAACGTATCCACAACAAAGTTTCAGAATACATAGCAGCTAAACTAAAAAAGTGGGGAGCTGAAGTAATAACAGGCGAAGAATAAAAGATATAATATTGACAGCGAATGCTTTAAGACTATTTTAGTCTTAAAAAGGAGACAATCATGAAAATAACACGAGCCTGTGATTACGCCCTTAAAGTTTTGGTTTATATCGCCTCAGAAAACAATAAAAATAAAATCTTTATGAGAAACGAACTTTCAAAATTGTGTGATATCCCCGACAGTTTTTTAGGTAAAATTCTTCAGGCTCTCGCCAGAGAAAATATTCTTGTTTCCGAAAGAGGGAAAAAAGGAGGCTTTAAGTTACAAAAAAAGCCTGAAGATATTTCGTTTTACGATGTTATTAAAGCAGTGGAAGGTGATATAACTATTAATGACTGTCTTGTGGACAAAAATTTCTGCAATTCCTCGTATGGGTGCAGAATTCAGTCAATACTGGAGAAGGTAAGACAAAACTTAATCAGCGACTTAAAAAAATATTCACTTGAGGATATTATATCCTGACTACCTATAATTTCTCAATTACACTTTCAACTTTATCTTTCATCCTACTTTTTCTGTCTTTTCGGTAATCTATCTTGATTGAAATTGACAGCCTGTTACAGTCATCAAGCTGTTTTATCCCGTTGCTGATAGCACTAAAGACATCATCTACACTGTCACCTTCCACAATAGTACCCATGGGCGTTAATTTCCATTCAAGCCCGGATTGCTTAACAGAATTCACAACTCGTGCCACATATTTTGACACACTTTCACCTTTTCCCAAAGGCGTTATACTAAAAAAAGCCATAGCACTCATAAAAAAACCTCCGTGTCCAAAAATAATTTTTCATAATATTCATTAATACCACCACAAATTTTTTGAAAAAGTGGTTTATCAACTTTAAGCTCTTGACCTGCATTTTTTCTACATTCAAAAAAACACTGCCTGGCCGGTTTGTCAACATCAGGATGAAAAAACGTTATTCTTTTAGGCTCAACTCTGTATTTCCTGCATAAAGCAAAAGCTTCCACAGCCAAATCAGCTTCATAACAAAAGTAAAGAAATCCCTTATTTTTCAAATAACTTCTGGAAAAAGACAACACATCTTCAAGATGCAAACTTTCTGAAAACCTTGCATTGTTTTCATCGATGTTTACACATAATCTACCTGTTTGTGAAGATCTGTATGGAGGATTTGAAACTATCATATCATATCTACGGCTTGTTTTTAACTTCCGTATATCTGCATGAACAGGGTTTATATAACCGTTCATCATATTCATGTCTATGGTTTTTAACATACATTCATACAAATAAGAATTAATTTCAACAGCATCAATATGCACAAAAGAATATAAATACCTGAGCAATACAGATATAACACCACTTCCTGCACCTATATCAAGGATATTTACCATATCATTTGCAGGTTTTACAAATTTTGCAAGTAGTACGCTATCTGCATTAAATCTATAACCTTCTGCAGGCTGACATATTTTAATGCTATTTTTTAATATAGTATCAATTGTTTCCACTGTTTATCAATTCTCCGATGGTATTTTTCAACAAATCAGGTTTTATAGGTTTTTTCAAAAACTTGCAGTTTTTATGTCTGGTGATTTCGGTCAAATTTTCACCATCATAAGAATAGCCACTGGTAAGAATAAAGGGTATGCCGGGTTTAATTTTGTTAATCTCTTCAAAAAGATTGATACCATTTTTATAAGGCATTATATAATCTGAGATAACACAAGCAATATCCTCCAAATTCTCCTGAAATATCCGAAGCCCCTCCTCACCATTAATGGCTTCAATGATTTTAAAACCCATAATATCCAGCATCTTTGACAAGACCCTTCTAACCCCGTCATCATCTTCACACAGCAAAATTTTTTCTCCGGACGTTACATGCTCGACTTTCGCAGAAGCCCCAGAGCGTTCTTTTTTATTAGCTTCCTCTACCAGTGGGAAATAAATATAAAAAGATGTCCCCTCTCCGGGCTCACTTTCACAAAAAATATAGCCATTATTTTGTTTCACAATACCGTAAACAGTGGCCAAGCCAAGGCCGGTACCCTTATTAATCTCTTTTGTCGTAAAAAATGGCTCAAAAATTTTCTCTTTAACATCCTGTGGCATACCTAAACCATCATCTGAAAATATAAGCTGGCAATATTTGCCATAGCCGGGAATAATAGAATCATTATGTTTAATTATTACATCCGCATCGCATAATTTGAGAATAATCTTTATTTCTCCGTTTTCTCGTATTGCATCTCTGGCATTTGAAATAAAATTGAGAATAATCTGATCCAGCTGAACTGGATCAATTTTAATATACACAGGCACATCGCTGTACTCAACAGTTAAATCAATTTTCTCCGTAATCATCTTGTTATAAAGTTTCTCACCTATGCTCAACTGCCTGTTCACATCAACAATCTGAGGAAAAGAAGCCTGCCTTCTGCTGAAAGCCAGCAGATTCTCCACAAGTTTTGATGATCTTTCAGTAAGCTGCATCATTTGTGAGAGGTAATCTTTTTCTTCCTCATCCAGTCTCTTACTACCCATTAACATATCTATATAAGCCATCAACCCTGTAAGAAAATTATTAAAATCATGTGCCACACCACCTGCAAGTTGCCCCACAGCCTCCATTCTTTGGCTGGCAACCAACTGCTTTTCTAAATGTTTTTTTTCAGAAACATCTCTGACGATAGCCATAACAAAATCATTGTCTTCGATACTTATTTTACTTAAACTTATTTCCACAGGAATGTTGTTACCATTAATATCTTTCATTTCGACAGATACTGTCTTACCGAAAGCACTACCTTTGCCAGTCTTTTTATATATTTCCATCCCTTTTCTATAATCTTCACTGTATTTCTCCGGCATAAAAAGGTCATGTACATCTTCAAAAAAAACATCATAAAGTCTGACTCCCGTAAGTTCTTCAGCTGAAGGGTTTATGTAGATAATCTGATTCAGCTTGTTAACAACAAAAATACTATCTTTTGAATTTTGAAGTATGGAAATAAGGAGTTCCCTGGTTTTTAAAAGCTCGGCAAACACCTTGTTTTTTTCAGTTATATCATATATTGTTGAATATAAGAACTCCTCGTCATCTATTTCAAAAGGTGTCGTATATACTTCAACATCTTTAATTTTACGATTTTTGAGCATATGTTTGAAAACAAAATAATTTCTGTTCTGTTTTCTTGCATTTTCCATCTCAAACAAAATTTCAGAATGAGGCAACATGTTTATTTTACTTATATTCATACTTGTTAACTCGTCATTACTGTAGCCGTAAAAGCTTTCAGCAGCTTCATTGGCATCCACAATATCGCCATTTGCCGGATCTATAATAAGTTTAGGATATCTGCTTTTTTCAAAAATTGTACGGTACCTGATTTCACTTTCTATTAATTCTTTCTCCATAAGACGTTGCTCTTCAGGATTTTTAAAAAACCCGGCTATAGATTTCCGGTTTTCATAGTAAACATATGTACCCATAAAATCCAGGTTCACATAGTAACCGTCTTTGTGGAGTAGTTTTGCATTGTAATGTACATACGGCCAATTTTCTTCCAGCCTTTTTAATATATTATCCTTAACTGTGTAAAAATCATCATAGTGAACCAAATCCATAATATTTTTGCCAATAATTTCATTTTTATTATAACCTAAAATATCGCAGGCTTTTTCATTAAAAAAAACTATGCAATAGTCCTGTATAATATAAGAGCCCACTGGCGAGTAATCCAAAAAATTAAGAAGATTTTTCTTGCTAAAATCGTCCCCACTCATTTATACTGCTCCTAAAGGATAATAATATGTGCTTATAGTAAAATAAAACTGAATATTATCTATATAATTTTTACCCTTAATTTCCTTTTAAGTAAACACAGGTATTAATTATAATTAAGAATTTTATATTTAACAGCATTATTTGAAAATTATCAAGTGCTGTAAAGATACGAGGAGGTAGCAATGGATTTTCCTTTTTGGATTCACCCGAGTATCGCAGGGGGGCAGCTTATTGCCTCCATAGCAATACTGCATGTATTTATTTCCCACTTTGCAGTTGGAATGGGCTTATATGTAGTAATGGCGGAACAGAAGGCTGTGAAAAATGAAGACCGGGAACTGCTGAATTTTGTAAAAACAAACAGTTCGTTAATCCTTTTTATATCAGCCATTTTAGGTGCTCTGACAGGTGTCGGCATATGGTTCAGCAAAATAGGCAGGGAAATATAATTAACAGAGAGTTAAAATCGGAAAACAGGTAACTTCTTCTTTCTCCGGCAAAAACGGCTCATAAATTACAGGCAGAGCGGATTTTCACTTGTCCGCTCTGTTAACCAATTGAAAATACCTCCTAATTACTTGATATTGCAAAACTTTTTAAGCAATGAATTTTTTATTTTAATACTGCTAATTACTTAGAACGATATTAAAAATCTATACTTGATTATTTAGAAATTACCACTTATTATTTTTTAATTATCTTTTGTTAACAAAGATTTTACGTTTTAACGCTTATTTTAAAGGAGGTTGTGCTTCAATGGAGGACAAAAAGCTGGAAAACAAAAGAAATAATAGCTCAAATATCAATTACCAGGACATAAAAAATAAGTTAAAAAAAGAACCTCAGCTCTCTGCCAATGCGGTAACAGTACTTAAAAGACGTTATCTTAAAAAAGATGAAAAGGGCAACGTCATTGAGTCCCCTAAGGAAATGTTTCAGCGTGTTGCCATTAATATTGCTCAGGCAGAACTGTTATATGATAAAAATTGCGATATAAGCAAAACTGCAGAAAATTTTTACAATGAAATGGCTTCTCTTAAGTTTTTACCCAATTCGCCCACACTTATGAACGCAGGTAAAGAGCTGCAGCAACTTTCTGCATGCTTCGTACTGCCTGTGGAAGATTCTCTGGAAGAAATTTTTGAATCTGTAAAACACACCGCACTTATACATAAATCAGGAGGGGGTACGGGCTTCTCATTTTCAAGACTGCGTCCCAAAGATGATGTGGTGAAAACTACAAAGGGTGTTTCCAGCGGCCCGGTTTCCTTTATGAGTGTTTTTGACTCAGCAACAGAGACTATAAAACAGGGAGGCACAAGGCGGGGTGCCAATATGGGTATCCTACGTGTTGATCATCCGGATATAATGGATTTTATTTATGCCAAAAGGGATAAATCCCGTCTTACCAACTTCAATCTTTCTGTGGGTATAACAGAAGAGTTCATGAAAGCTGTCGATGAAAACCGTGAATACGAACTTATCAACCCTAAAAACAATAAAGTATTAAAAAAGTTGAATGCCAGAGAAGTTTTCAATGAAATGGTAACCCTTGCCTGGGAAGGCGGTGATCCCGGAATAATTTTCCTTGACAGAATCAACAGAGACAATCCTACTCCGCAGGTTGGTGAGATTGAAAGCACAAATCCCTGCGGAGAGCAACCACTGCTGCCTTACGAATCCTGCAATCTCGGCTCCATAAATGTAAGCAGGTTTGTTGATGACGGTAACATTAGATGGGGTGACTTAGAAAACACAGTAAAAACGGCTACGCATTTTCTGGACAATGTTATCGATATGAACAAATACCCTATAAAACAGATAGAGGATATGACAAAAAGCAACAGAAAAATAGGCCTGGGCATAATGGGATGGGCTGATATGCTTGCAAAGCTGGGTATTCCTTATAATTCTGATGAAGCTTTAAAGCTGGCTGAAGATCTTATGAAATTTATAAGGGATAAAGGCAGAAAAGCATCCTCGGAAATCGCAAAAACAAGGGGCAATTTTCCTAACTTTGAAGGAAGTATCTATCCGGAAATGGGGTTTGAATACATGAGAAATGCCACCATTACCACTATTGCTCCCACAGGGACAATATCCATAATAGCCGGAAGCTCCAGCGGAGTGGAGCCCTACTTTGCAATAGCTTTTTACAGAAATGTTATGGACAATGACAAGCTTGTGGAAGTTTGCCCTACTTTCCGGGAAATATCAAAAAAGGAAGGATTTTTCAGCTCGGAGCTTTTTGAGTACATTGCAGAAAAAGGTACGGTAAAAGAAAGCACGGTCGTGCCTGAAAAATACAAGAAAATTTTTGTCACTGCTCACGAAATATCCCCAAGCTGGCACGTAAGGATGCAGGCGGCATTCCAGAAATATACCGATAACGCTGTGAGCAAAACTGTAAACTTTTCCAATAAAGCCACCCCGGCTGATGTAAGAGAGGTATATGAACTGGCTTACAAAGAAGGGTGTAAAGGCATTACAATATACAGAGACGGATCCAGAACGGGTCAGGTTTTAAATGTAGGCACCTCCGAGAATAAAGAAAAAGATGAGGAAAAATTTATTGAAGTAAAAGGTACCTTTACCCCCAAACCCAGACCGAAAATGCTTATGGGAAGAACCATCGAAATGATGACAGGCTGCGGCAAACTATATGTAACAATCAATTATGATGAAGACGGAGAGCCTTTTGAAGTTTTTACCAGCATGGGTAAAGCGGGCGGCTGTGCCCAGAGCCAGTGCGAAGCCATAGGAAGACTTATTTCAATAGTTTTAAGAAGCGGCGGGGAACCTGAAACAATTATCAGACAGCTAAAAGGGATATCCTGCCACATGAGATACGGTTTCGGACCTAATCAGGTATTAAGTTGCGCAGATGCCGTGGGCAAGGCTATTGAAAAAGCTGTAAACAGTCCTATAGAAGTTAGTGTTATTAATCAGGAAAAAATTACTGTTGATAAATTGCTGGAAGAAGCTGAAGAGGGAAAAAAAGAAGTTGATGAACAAGCAGCTACCTCAACAGTGAAAAATGGCGCCTGCCCTGAGTGTGGAGGACCTATTCAGCATGTGGAAGGTTGTGACGTATGTTATTCCTGCGGCTATTCACACTGCTCGTGAGAAATAATGGAATTTATGAAAAAGACAAAGCTATACTAATAGATTTAAATTTGCCAAATGTTTAGCATTGACAGAATTTGGCAGCATCTTAAAACGTTAGATTTTTTCACGAGTAAAAAAATGGGAAACCCTGCTCTTGAAATAATGACTTTTGTGGAATAATATATAATCGATTTGATAAACATCATAACGGAGGATTCAAATGGAGCATAATATTAAAGTGGAACTGGAAAACAGCAATACCTTAAAAATAACAGGTGATGTGAAAAATATAGACGACTATCAGCTTCTTAAAGAAAATGCCATTGAGTTAAGGGACAAAGGAGTACAATCTCTGACCATTATTTTTGCTGATTCCAGCTCCATCACTTCTTCTGTGATAGGTTTTCTTTTAAAACTCGTTCAAAAAGATGGGGTAAATCTTAACATTAAAGTGGCAAAGGATTCTTTATATTCACTAATGGAAACACTGAGTCTGAACAGTATTTTTAATGTCGAAAAGATTTAATGTAATTCTTTTTTATGCCTGATAAAGACGGTTTCAGCCACCCCAATACAAAACATATCCTGAAGTCACTGTCCGTTCTTATTGCTGAAGATGAGGAAATGACACTCAGTATAGTTTCAAACCTTGTATCTCCTTATGTCAAAAAAGTATATACAGCAAAAAACGGCAGTGAGGCTTTAAGTATTTTTATGGAAAATGATATAGACCTGCTGATTACCGATTATTGGATGCCCTATATGAACGGCTTAGAGCTCATAAAGGAAGTCAAAGCCAAAAATAGCGATTTACCAGCCATCCTGCTTACAGCACATTCTGACGGAATAAATGTAGTCGACGCCGTGAACTTTGGCATCAGCAGATTTCTTACCAAACCGGTGGATTTTGAAAAACTGAAAAATGCCATAGAGTATTCAATTCAAAATATTATAATTAAGAGACTTGAATTATCTAACAAACAAAAGGAAATAGGATTACTTAAGTACAAAGAAAAACACCACCAGTCACAGGAGAACCAAGCTTACAAAAAGCAACTCAATATAATAAAAAACGATCTGACAAACTCCTCACCTTATGATGATATAACAAAACCCAAAAATATTTTTTATTTTCATCATTATTACAAACCATTTGAAATATTGAGTGGCGACTGTTATTCACTACGAAAACTGCAAAATGACAAATTTTTCCTTTTTATTTTAGATATAATGGGTAAAGGCCTTTCAGCATCAGTGACGGCAATATCCTCAACATCCTATATCAATCATCTTATAAATGCTAATCTGTATAATATAAACAATCCCCTTGCAAGCCTTGTGGATAAATACCTGTATTTTGTAAAAGACATTCTCCTTGACGAGGAAATGGTATGTGGAGTCTTTGCTGTTTTCGACTTCAATAACCTTACATGTGAGTTTACCAATTTTTCCATGCCCCCTATTTTTTTAAAAAATAAACAAAATAAAATAACAAAACTCAATTCCAATGAAATGCCTATAACCCAGTTTACAAACAAGTTTAATATCAAAAATATCGAACTTACAAATATAAAAAATATTGTATTTTGTTCTGACGGATTAATAGAATCTATGGCTAATAATAACGATATTTACCTTAACTCAATTGAACAAGACTTGTTTAATTCTGATTATTTTTCCGATCTGCAGGAGCGTATACAAGAAAACATTCAGGAAATCCCGGACGACACCACGATATTTTTTATAAATAATTTGTCAATAAAAGGTATTTTTGAAAAAAGTTTTACAATTAAATCATCAAATAGCGAAATAAACTCATTCCTTACAAATGTATACAAGAGAATGGAAAAACTGAGCAGGCTAACCCATCTTACTCCCAAAATTTCCATGATACTGAACGAACTGCTTGTCAATGCTCATGAGCACGGAAATTTGGAGATTACTCCCGAAACAAAAAACAAAAAAATATTAAATGGTAATTACGATGACTATGTAACTGAAAAAGAACAGGAAATGGATAAAAATATTTCAGTATTATTTACAATTTCACTAACAAAAAAAGAATTGTATCTTATTGTTTCTGATGAAGGTAAAGGATTCAGCCCACATATAATGTCAAAGGAAAAACCAAACAGTGAAAATTTTAGCGGAAGGGGATTGAAAATTATTAAAACATTATCAAAAGATTTTTTCTTAAACAATAAAGGTAATCAAATTGCCGTAATTATCAGTTTAGACACATAAATACAAAAAATCCTATAACTATTTATCTATGTAGACACTCATCTGAAATCCGCCTGTTTCGGATTCCGTGGACGTAAAAAATTTATAAAAAATGGAATATTTATCCAGAATTGATTTTATTACATAAATACCAAGCCCTGTACCTGATTTTTTTGTGGTATAAAAAGGAGAACCTAAGTTTTTTTTAATTTCTTCATTTAATCCATGACCATTATCCATGTAATCTAACCTTACTTTATCCTCTGACAGCTGTGATCTGACAATTATACTACAATCATTTTTACTTTCATAACTATTCAATACAAGATTCCATAAAATCTGATAAAATTCTTCCCTGCTAAATGGTATTTCAAAATCAGAAAGTATATTATACTCCAAGTATATACCTTCAAAAAGCTGGAAATCCTTTATATAGTCACCGAATTCCCTGATAATTTCACTAAACAGGTGACGCTCACCAAAACTTCTGCTGCCCAGAATATTGCTTACAGAAAAATTATCACTCTCATAGTTTCTGTTTTTAGTAACAAACAGCAAATTATTCAGAGCAAGCTCAAGTCGTGAAATTTCCCTGTTTATAATACTTACCAGCCTTTCATTATCCCGATATTTCTTTTGTAACAAATGAAAACTGCCCTTTATTGCACCTAACGGATTTTTAATTTCATGAGCAACAACCGCAGCAAATTCACCTAAAAATGCCAGTTTTTCCTTTTGAATAAGCTCGCTTTTCAAATTCTCCCGCTCAGTTACATCCTGAAAGATAAATAAAGAACCAAGATTATATTGGTTGGGGTGAGTAAATTTTTGAAATTTGTATCCAATATATCTATTATTAAAAAAAATAATATTCTCATCATCTTCGGCACCAGGGATAATATCTTTTACTCTGCGTCCCAGAGTTTCCTTTTCTTTGGAACCGATTATTTTAAGTGAAGAATTATTGCAGGAGATAATACTCCCGGCAGAATTCAAAACAAAAATACCAATATTAATATTTTCCACTACAAGCTCATGAATATTCTCCAATTCCCGCAGCTTGTTTTCATAAAAACGGGTTTCCTGCTCTTTTTTAACATACTTTTTGTGCAAAAAGTGGGAAAGAAAAAGCATTACAACAAATACCAGGCAGTACTGAGTCATACTAAAAGTAAAATCATATCTGGAAACAGATAGCTCTTTTAAAAGATCAAAATATATAAATGAATAAACCAAAAAAATGACAAAAGACAAAATTGCTGCCACGCCCCCTTTTATCCCGTCAAAAAAACTTAGATAAATTACAATTAAGGCGTACAAAATTAAAAATGGGCTTTCAATAAAACCTGTTTTTACTACAAGATAGCTGACTATAAAAAAATCAAAGGCTGCCTGCATGTAAAACAATATTTTTTGCGGGACAAGTCTTACTGCAAAAAATATAATAAGTGAAAAGAAAGCTATAAGTATTCCGATATTAAAAAAAAATGTATCTTTTATGCGAAAATATTCAAAATCCACAAAAAGCATCATTTCATGCCCGAGAATCATATTGAGCAAAAAAACCAACAAAATAATAAAAAAATACAGGGATAACCGAACGAGAATAATAAAATTATTTACATTTTCAGACAATACACCGAAATGATAAAAAGCTGGACTTTTATCATTGTTTTCCTGAAATGAAACTTGAGTCAAAAAAAGCTCCTAAATAAAAAAACATTATCCAACAACAGATCCCAGTTTAAAAATCGGCAAATACATAGCAATGATGACAAAACCAACTGCTCCGCCTACAAATATCATAAGCATCGGTTCAATCATTTTCGTTAACCCCTCTACCGCTCTGTCGACTTCATCGTCATAAAAGTCAGCTATTTTGGTCAGCATCTGATCCAAGGCACCTGTTTCCTCTCCTACCGAAATCATTTGAGTAACCATGGGAGGAAATACTCCCGCCTTTTCCAAAGGAGCAACCACGGTTTTACCACTTTCAATATCAACTTTACTTCTAAGTAAATGTCTTTCTATCACCTTATTTCCACTTGTTCTGGCAACAATATCCAAAGCTTCCAAAATAGCTACCCCGCTGCTAAGTAACGTTCCAAATGTTCTTGTAAATTTTGAAATCGACACCTTTTTAATAAGATCACCTATTTTAGGGACTTTTAATAGAAATCGGTCAATGGCATACCGCCCCCGCTCAGTCCTTTTGTACAACAACCCTACAGTAACACTCAAAATTACTATAAAAGCCGCTATAAGTCCTCCTCCATACCAACTGGACAGGAAATTACTTAACGATATGGTAAACTGTGTCAATGCCGGAAGAGTCCCGCCAAATCCTGAATACATTTCCTCAAATTTGGGGATTATAAATACCATCAACCCCCAAACTACCAAAACAGCTACAATAAGTACTATGGAAGGATACATCATTGCTGATTTTACTTTACGTTTGAGAGAAATAGATTTTTCCATATATACTGAAAGCCTGTCCAAAATAGTATCCAATAACCCTCCGGCTTCACCGGCGGCAACCATATTGATATAAAGGGTTCCAAAAGTATTTTTATGCTTTTCGAGAGCTTTGTGAAAAGTAGAACCTTGCTCTATTTGAGTTTTTATATCTTCAAAAATATTTCTCAGCTTCTTTTTGGGGGCCTGATTTGCCACAATCTCTAATGATTTTACAATTGACAGACCCGCGTTTATCATCGTAGCCAACTGTCTTGTTACAATAACAAGATCCTCTTCTGTAATTTTTTCCCCAAATGACAGTTCAATATTTTTCCAGTCCATTTTAAGCTGGTCAACAGATATTTTCCTGTTTTTCAGTATTCTGGCAGCTTCATCTTTGTTTTTCGCCTGAATTTGTCCATTAGTGGGTTTGCCGGATAAATCAATACCTTTATAGGAATATTTGGGCATTTATTCCTCCTTTATTGTTCAAAAACGACTTTTACCTTTTTTGACACCTATATCCTCACGCTCGATAAGCTGTTTCACTTCTTCCGGGTATACCGCCCTGTTCACAGCGTCATCGTAAGAAATTAGTTTCTTTTTGTATAAACTGAATAAAGACTGGGTCATTGTAATCATGCCATGCTCCGCCTGACCGGACTGCATCATGGAATAAATCTGGTGAAGTTTATCTTCTCTGATAAGGTTCCTTATCCCTGAATTGGGAACAAGTACTTCACATGCAAGCACCCTACCCTTACCGTCAGATCTCTGAATTAACTGTTGACACACAACACCCTCCAATACAAAAGAAAGCTGCGCTCTTATCTGGGGCTGCTGGTGTGGGGGAAACACATCAATTATACGGTTAATAGTCTGAACAGCACTGTTTGTATGTAATGTCCCAAAAGTAAGATGCCCCGTCTCCGATACGGTAAGTGCAGCCTCGATTGTTTCAAGATCACGCATTTCACCTATTAAAACCACATCAGGATCCTGTCTTAAAATATATTTCAGTGCTCTTGCAAAAGATTTGGTGTCAGCATTAACTTCACGCTGATTTACCATAGCTTTTTTGTGAGCATGCAAATATTCTATTGGATCTTCAACAGTTACGATATGGACTTTTTTCTCATTATTAACTTTGTCTACCATTGAAGCAAGAGTTGTTGATTTACCGCTGCCTGTGGGTCCTGTAACCAAGACAAGCCCCCTGGATTTTTCACATAAACTTTCTACAATCTTCGGAACTCCAAGCTTATCAAATGACATAACTTTGTAAGGAATCCTTCTGATAGCAGCCGCCATAGCCCCCCTTTGCATAAAAAAATTGGCTCTAAATCGGCTCAGGCCTTTTATTCCAAAGGAAAGGTCAAGTTCCAATTCCTCTTCAAAACGCTTTTTTTGTGCTTCTGTCATAATACTATAACACATTTTCTTTGTATCCGACGGATTAAAAGACTCTCCTTCTGTTTTAACAAGTTCACCGTCTACCCTGTAAACAGGAGCAGTACCCACCGTTAAATGCAAATCACTGGCATCAAGATCAATCATTTTCTGAAGTAATTCCTGCAACGTATACATATAACCCCCTTATTAAAACTGAATCAATATACTAATCCTCAAAAGTAACCCTTACCACTTCTTCAATAGTTGTCACACCTTTTTTTACTTTTTCAAGCCCACTGCGCCGCAAAGTAATCATACCTTCAGCCATAGCTTTATTTTTTATTTCATTAGCGTTAGCACCACGCAATACAAGTTCTTTGATTCCATCGGTCACGCCCATAACTTCATAAAGAGCTACCCTGCCTTTGTAACCTGTTCCGTTACACCTATCACATCCTTTGCCTTTTTTAGGAGTAAATTTACCTATTTCACTCTCTTTAAATCCTACAGACAAAAGCGCTTCTTTGGGTAACTTAACATCCTCAGCACATGAAGAACAAATTTTTCTGGCAAGTCTCTGGGCAAGAATAACGACAGTTGAAGAAGCCACAAGAAAAGGCTCAATCCCCATATTAAGCAATCTGTTCACAGTACTGGGGGCATCATTTGTATGCAGCGTTGAAAGCACAAGATGGCCTGTTAATGCCGCTTTGATAGCAATTTCTGCAGTCTCATAATCCCGTATCTCACCAACCATAATAATATCGGGGTCCTGTCTCAGAAAAGACCTGAGGGCTGACGCAAAATTGAGACCGATATCTTCTTTCATCTGTACCTGATTAATCCCAAATATATTGTACTCCACCGGATCTTCGGCAGTCATAATGTTTACTTCATCATTATTTAATCTGCTCAAAGCTGAATAAAGTGTTGTTGACTTACCACTGCCCGTCGGACCTGTAACCAAAACCATTCCATAGGGGCTTTCAATACTTTTAATAAATTTATCCAAAGAAGACTGCTCAAAACCCAGTTTTTCAAGATCAAGTTGCAGGTTACTTTTATCCAAAATTCTCATAACTACTTTTTCACCGAAAAGCACAGGGAGTGTGGACACACGCATATCCACAGACTTGGAACCCACTTTGAGTTTAATACGACCATCCTGGGGCAGTCTTCGTTCTGCAATATCCAAATCCGCTAAAATTTTAAGTCTGGATATAACTGCATTTTTTACTTTTTTGGGTGGTCTCATAAATTCATGCATGACACCATCCACCCTGAATCTTATTCTAAACGATTTTTCATAAGGCTCCACGTGTATATCAGAGGCTTCACGTTTCACCGCTTCATTTAGAATATGGTTCACAAGCTTAACTATGGGAGTATCTTCCACCTCTCTTTTTAGAACATCTAACTTAATATCATCTTCTTCTTCCTGTTCATACTCCATTTCATCCATACCCAAATCATCAATCTCAGCCAGTGCATTTTCCATTGCATCAGACTGCATTTCCAGATACTCTCTTATTGAAGATTCCACGGCCACATATGGTTTAATATTATAGCCTGTAACAAATCTGAGTTCTTCAATGGCATAAACATTGGAAGGATCAGCTATTGCCACTTTTAACGTCTGCCCTTCCCTGTCAAAAGGCAGCACAAGAAATTTCTGACAAAGATCTCTGGGAATACTGTTTAATACTTTGCTATCTATGTCCCTATCCTTCAAATTGACATAAGGAACATTATACTGTTTACTTAAAAAATCAGCTATTTTGGATTCCTCAACAAACCCCAGTTTTATCAGAGTGGACCCTAAACGTCCCCCCTCCTTTTTCTGTACTTCTAAAGCTTTGTCCAACTGTTGCTGGGTAATAAGATTTTCACTTAGTAATATTGCTCCTATTTTCGTTGACAACATATTATATCTTACTCCTTAGTCTTTTTAATAAAAATTCCAGGTTAAAGTTAATTTCACTGAAACCAATGTTATCGGTTAGCAAGTCATTGCAATCGTTATTATAGGCACCAACCCATTTCAAAAATGATTCATACCCCTGGTAAATAAGCATAACAAGCCCGTCAGTATAGTTATTAACCCTGTATTTATACTGCTTTAAAAAAGGTGTTTCCGCTTTCGAATACTGCAAATCAAAAACAAACTCTTTACTGCTGATTTTAGACATATCCAAAAAACTGCCATCATCAATTCCTATGGAAGTAGTATTTATAATTATATCATATTCATTATTTTTTTTCAAAAAATCAAGGTCTTCAACTACTACATTTTTCATATTAAACTTAAGGGACAGTCTTTCGGCTTTATCCAAACTTCTGTTAATAAGTGTGAGTGAGTTATAATTAAAACTGTTTAAATAATAAAGAAGAGCTTTGGTTGCACCACCAGCGCCAATTACAAGAATATTTTTTCCGTTACAATCCACTCCGTTGATTTCAAAAGTCTTGTATATGCCGTAAAAATCCGTATTGTAACCGGACATAGACCCATTGTCTTCAAAAACTATTGTATTAACAGCTCCAATATTTAAAGCGTTTTTGTCCACAAAATCCAAATAGGAAATAATATCGTTTTTATAAGGAAGGGTCACATTTATACCTTTAAAATGCCATTTTTTTAAGTTATTCAGTAGGAAGCCAAGAGACTCTTTTTCACCTACATCAAAACAACAGTACCCTCCATTAATGCGAAAATGATACATAAAGTAATTATGAAGCATAGGCGATAGCGTGTGGTCTAAAGGATGTCCCGTTATGCCTGCATTCAGATACACAAAAACCTCCGTCAAAATGCAAATGACCAAAATTACTTGTTGTTAATTCTACACTTTCAATGGGATAAATATCAAGTGAAAGTTTCTTTCTGGCATCACTCCATTTTCAACAAAAGAATATTTTAATTTTGGAGTGATGCAAAAATTGATTTTATTTTATTTGATTTGGGTGTCTATATATGATAAATTAACCAATGCTTAATATGTGGGAAATTATACTTATTGCCATTGCAATGAGCATTGATGCGTTCAGTGTAGCATTTGGTGTCGGCTGCAAATACAATAAACCAAGACATTACTTCAGACTTTCATGGCATTTCGGATTATTTCAGTTTATTATGCCCTTGATTGGTGCATTAACAGGTAAGTTTCTTATGAATTATACCGACAATTTAAATATTATAGCTGCACTAATCCTGTTTATTATAGCATTCAAAATGTTCAAAGATTCACTTAAAAATAATACGGACAGATGTTATACTTCTGATCCCACTACCGGCTTTACATTAATATTTTTATCTGTGGCAACCAGTATGGATGCCTTAGGTGTGGGGATTTCTCTTGCATTTTACCCTGGGAATTTATTAATACCTGCATTTGTAATTGGAATAGTATGCAGTATTTTTACATTTTTCGGAGTTTATTTAGGCAGCTTAAGTAAACATTTTATCGGAAAAAAAGCAGAATATTTTGGGTCAATTGTATTAATGTTTATCGGAATAAAATTTTTAACGGTGTGATTATGAAAATCGGTGAAATAAAATATGCCAATGTTTATCCTATTTTTTACTATCTGAAAAAAATTGACGATTACGACTTTGTAAGGGGTACACCTTCTTTTTTGAACAAAATGATTAGAGAAGGTGGTGTTGATATTGGTGTTTGCAGCAGTATCGAGTATGCGAGAAATCCGGGAAAATATGTTATCATTCCGGATATTTCCATCAGTTCAGTGGGAGATGTCAAAAGTGTATGCCTTTTCAGCAACAAAAAAATAGAAAATCTTGAAAATGCAACGATTTTTCTAACCGAGGAATCCGGTACAAGTGTAGTTTTATTAAAAATACTCCTGAAAAATTATTTTAATGTGAATGTATCTTTTACGAACGATTTCGATAATAATGATGCCGCACTGCTAATCGGTGACAAGGCACTCTTCAGTTACTACAATAACGACTACAAATACGTGTATGATCTGGGATTTCACTGGTTTCAATTTTCCGGATATCCTTTTGTTTTTGCACTGTGGATAGCTGATTCCAAATGGGAAGGAACTGAAGATATAAAACTACTGCATAAAAATCTTGTAAATATAAAAGTAAACTCACAAAAGAATCTGGCTGCTCTTCTGGAAGAATACAGTCTTAAAGGTTTGACATCATATCAAATATTGGATTACTGGAATATTATAGACTACAATCTAACAGAGAAACATATATGCGGACTTATAAAATTTTACAAACTTGCCAGGGAAATTGGAGAAATCAAAAAATTTCCACCACTTAATCTTTCTGTTTGATAACCAGCGGACTTTCATCATCCGTTTCATGATATAAAGACATGGATGGAAAAGCAAAACTGATGCCATGTTTTTGGAATATATCCATAATATTAAAATATACGTCCTCTTTAATCGCAAGATATTCAGCCCATACAGATGTGTCAGCAAAACAATAAACAAATATATTCAAAGAACTGGAAGCAAATTCATCGAAAAAAACCATTATCGTTTCTTTGTTTATCTTTTCATGATTTACAAGCATATCATTAATATCAGTAACTGCTTTTTTTAGCGATGCAGGCGGTGTTGAATATGTTGCCCCCACCCTGCACATAATACGGCGTCTGTCACGTCTTGACCAGTTTACTACATTATCTGTTGCTATTTTAGAGTTAGGTACAGAAACCAACGCTTTGTCAAATGTTCTGATTTTCGTTGTTCTAAAACCGATTTCTTCCACAATCCCTTCAGTATCTGCAACAATTATCCAATCACCAATTGCAAAAGGGCGGTCAAAAATAATCATCAGACTGCCAAAAAAATTGGCAAGTGTATCCTTTGCAGCAAGAGCAACAGCCAGCCCACCTATTCCCAGTCCGGTAATTATAGCCCCTATATTGTATCCCCATTCCTGAATTATTATGGTAACTGCGAAAATAATTAGAGCTGCACGGATAAATTTTCTGAACAGAGGCAAAAAATCCACAGCTATTTCTATCTGTTTACTGTAAACATATTTTTCGAGAAACTGTTTAAAAATAATCTCAGATCGGTACAACGCCCAAAAAATACCAATTATCAGACTGGTTTTATATAAGTTAAAAATAAGCAATTTTATATCATTTGGAAGCGTAAAAACATTGATAGCAAAGAAAAAGCCGGTTGATGTAATAATAAGTTTAACAGGTGGTTCAATAATATCCACCAGCCCTTCCTCGTATTTTCTCATTGTTTTACTTGAAATCTTGCGAAGTGTTCCCACAATTAGCTTAACAAACAAATGTTTGAAAATAAAAAAAACAAACAAAATTAATAAACTGAAAAGAAATTCACTGAGAGGAATATTAAAAACGGTAATAGTGAGGAAATTCTTTAGATAAGCATATATATCCAATTACTCGTCCTTTTTTGAAAAGTCTATTTTCACTACATTGTCCCGTGTAGATGCAAGTCTTCCGGAAGATTTACTACTTTCCTTTTTAGTTTTTTTAGTCTCCTCTGAGGCGACATCTACTTCATCGGGGGCAACTGTAAACCGCATAATAAAAGAAGGTTGCGACGGCTCATCAAAAGCTGCCACAATAGCATCAAAAGGAACCTGGACAGTTTCCCATTTTCCGGAAAATCTCATATCCACATACATATACTCATCATCCCATTTTAAAGCTTTGTAAGAATTAGCACCGAAAACAAGAACTAAGCCATTCTCCTGTTCTTCTCCCACAAGTCCTCTTTTCCCAATAACAACACTTTTTAAAGGAGCCACATGAATATAAAATTTATCATAATAATCAAAAAGAAGGTTTAAAATACTTTTTTTAAATTTTTTCATTTTTACCACATTTAAAATAAATGCGGGAATTCCCATTGGAAACCCCCGCAAATACTATTTTCAAACTGTCATTTGTTCAATTTGCTGTTACTTGCCGTCAAAAAGGGACCAAGGTCCTCTGCTTTTAGCAAAGTTTATAGCTTCTTCTTTTTCACTGTAATAGTAATCCCTATTAATTTTAAATATCTGTCCCGGAAAAATCAGATCAGGATCTTTTATGTTATCTTTGTTAGCCCAATAGATCAATGGCCACATAAAAGGATTCATGTACTCTTTGTCAGATATATCCCAAAGTGTATCTCCTTTTACAACAGTATATTTTTTTACCTTTTCAACTTTATCCTGTTTAGCCATGCTTGCCTTCATCTCTTCCGCTTTAGCTGCTGCTATCATCTCTTTTGTTTCCTTTAACCCCTGTTTAATTTCAGCTATCAGTTTATTGGCATTCTCAGGATCACAATTATCTATATATTCCTGAGCTCTGTCATACTTAGCTTTCAGTTCGTCATAATTATCAACATCATATTTACTGTCGTTAGCTTTTATCGCCTCGAGCTCTTTGCCCAGTTCTTCTATCTCAGCAGCAGCCTTGTCATTGGCTTTTGATCTGGCTTCAGCTATACGAGCAGCCTCATCAGCTTTATTCTGTGCAGCTTCCAGCCTTGCCTTTGCCTCATCGTAATATTTGCCTTTGAACGTGTGATTTTTAGCCTCTTCCATCTGCTCTTCCGCTGCTTTAAGCTCTTTCATTGCCTCGTTATATTCATCCGTGGCACATTCTTTCGCATTATTTTGTTCAGCTGTACTTAAAGCCGCTTTCGTGTCATCGTACATTTTCACTGGGGGCTTAGCACAGGCAAATGCAAATGAAACAACTATCGCTACTAAACTTAAATATTTTAGTGTTTTCATACATCCCTCCGATATCTTCTTATATTAAAATTAACACATGCTTTCACAAAAGTCAAAGGTATCATATAAAAATTAATCTTCTTTTACAATATCTAATTTTATATGAAGCTCTTTTAGCTGTTTGTCGTCAACAATACTTGGCGCATCACTCATCATACAGGTTGCTCTCTGAGTTTTGGGGAATGCTATAACATCCCTTATGGATTCAGAGCCGGTTAAGATTGTAGCAATCCTGTCCACACCGAAAGCTATTCCACCGTGAGGAGGAGTCCCATATTTCAAGGCATCAATAAAAAATCCAAATTTTCTTTTCCGTTCCTCTTCAGTCATACCAAGTGCATCAAACATCTTTTCCTGGATATCGCTTCTGTGAATCCTTATACTTCCCCCACCAATTTCAGAACCATTAAGAACAAGGTCGTATGCCTTTGCCCTTATCTTCCCCGGATCGGTATTAAAATACTCAAGGTCTTCATCCACCGGCGCTGTAAAAGGATGGTGAACAGCAGCATAACGTTTCTCTTCCTCATCCCATTCCAGTAAAGGAAAATCGGTAACCCAGACGAACTTGTATTTATTTTTATCAATCAATCCAAGCATTTTCCCTAACTTCAGCCTTACTTTGGACATATACAGATTTACAATATCCGTACTTCCGGCCCCAAAGAAAATAATATCGCCGGGCTTACCGTCCATTTCTTTCACAATTTCATTGGCCAGATTATCTCCCAGAAATTTAACAATAGGTGATTGCAAACCATCATCATTTACCTTAATGTATGCAAGCCCCTTGGCACCAAGGCTCACCGAATAATTTGTCAAATCATCAATATCCTTCCTGGAGAAATCAGTTGCGCCTTTTGCATTTATTGCCTTTACCACTCCGCCGCTTTTCACACTGTCGGCAAACACTTTAAAATCGCAATCTTTAACAAGGTCATTTATCGTTTTAAGATGGAGTCCAAATCTTGTATCAGGCGCATCATGACCGTATTTTTCCATTGCCTCATCATACGACATTATCTCAAAAGGCTTCTTTAGCTCAACATCCATAATCTCTTTGAATATTTTAACAAACAACTCTTCAATAAGTTTCATCAAATCAGCACGGTCAATAAAAGACATCTCCATATCCAGCTGAGTAAACTCCGGTTGTCTGTCAGCTCTCAAATCTTCATCTCTGAAACATTTTACAATCTGAAAATATTTATCAAACCCAGAAACCATCAAAAGCTGTTTAAACATCTGAGGTGACTGAGGAAGAGCATAAAATCTTCCGGGGTTCACTCTGCTGGGCACAAGATAGTCCCTTGCACCTTCAGGAGTACTTTTTGTCAAAAAAGGTGTCTCGATATCTAAAAAACCTTTTTCATACAGAAATTCCCGAATAACTTTTATTAAACTATGTCTTAACATTATATTTCGCTGTAAAACAGGTCTCCTTAAATCCAGGTACCTATATTTCAACCTTATATCTTCATTGGCGTTGGAGTAATCCTCTATAACAAAAGGAGGTGTCTCAGCGTTGTTCAGTATTTTCAGATTACTAACATAAACCTCAACTTCACCTGTTGGTAATCCCTCATTTACCGTACCTTCAGGCCTGTTTTCCACCTTTCCTGTAACAGCAATTACATATTCATTTCTTATATTTTCTCCTAACTCATGAACATTTTTATCATACTCAGGATTTAAAACAACCTGCGTTAAACCTTCCCTGTCTCTTAAATCTATAAAAATAACTCCCCCATGATCTCTTCTGCGCTGAACCCAGCCCATAAGAGTAACTTCTTTGCCCACATCCTTTGAACGTAATTCGCCACATGAATGTGTTCTTCTCCAATTATCCAGCAGTGATAACACAATAGCCTCCTTATTTATCCAACTTTATTGACAATTTTTCCATCAAACGGGAAAAAGGTACAAGCTCCTGATTTCCTTTATCCATATCTTTTATTGTAACAGATTTTTTATCAAGCTCATTTTGACCAAAAATCAAAGCAAACTTGGCCTTGAATCTGTTGGCCTTTTTCATCTGAGACTTAACAGAGCCGAGATCAAAATCCATATCGACACTATAGCCTTTTTCTCTGATATTATTAATAATTTTTACTCCTTCATCCAATAATCCGTCAGGTAAAACAAAAAATATATCAAGATGATACTGGGGTATTACATCTTTTGACTCCATCAATCCCACAAGCCTGTCTATGCCCACAGCAAAACCTATACCTGGTTGATCCGGTCCGCCAAGCTGCTTTACCAAGCCATCATACCTTCCACCAGCTCCCACAGTTGAGTTTGCTTCAAACTCATCAGTAACCATTTCAAAAGCTGTCCTGACGTAATAATCCAATCCTCTCACCATATGAGGATTTACCTCAAAAGAAACGTTCATATTTGACAGGTTAGTTTTAACACTCTCAAAATGTTGAGCACATTCCCGGCAAAGATAGTTAATCATTACAGGTGCTTTCTCTGCAATCGCTTTGCAGCTCTCTATTTTGCAGTCCAGAATACGCATCGGATTGGTATTAAGTCTGCGCCTGCAATCCTCACACAATTCATCTTTTGAGGTTTCGAAATATTCTGTCAGTTTATCCTTATACAGAGGTCTGCACTCAGGGCAGCCTATGGAATTAATTTCAAGCTTCAGCTTATCTTCAATTTTACATTCTTTGAAAAAATCTGTTAGCAGTTTGATTACTTCACTGTCTAAAACAGGTGAAGCAGAACCAAAAGCCTCAACACCAAACTGATAAAACTGCCTGTATCTCCCTTTCTGGGGCCTCTCACGTCTGAACATTGGGCCATAATAAAAATATTTTTTAACCCCGCTTATTGCATACAGTTTATTTTCAACAAATCCTCTTACCATACCAGCGGTACCTTCCGGTCTTAATGCCAGAAAATCATCATTTTTGTCCTTAAAAATAAACATTTCTTTTTCAACAATATCCGTAGTGCTACCGATACCTCTATTAAAAACCTCCGCCTTTTCCAAAACAGGTATTTTATATTCACTGTAGCCATAGCGTCTGCTTAAATCGTATATAATCTTTTCTATAAAATTCCAGTAATATATCTCATCACCGAAAATATCTCTGAAACCTCTGACTTTTTTGTACAAGAAAACCTCCGGTCTCGTTTTTATGTGTTATAATTATAGTACTGTTTGCAGTGAATACAAGTTTGACAAAATCTTTGTAAGATATAAGTTAGAATTATAAACCTGTCAACTAAAAGGTTGGGGGGATAAAATGTTCAGAAAATTCAATATAGCTCACGTTTATCAGGGAAGATTAAAAAAAGATGAAGATCTTTATTACGGACTGATGAGCATAATAAAAAAAGAAAATATTATGGACGGGTTTATAACAGGTATAGGCAGCGTATCACAGGCTTCTCTTGCATTCTTTGATCAGAAAAGTGAATCCTACCTGAATACTCATATAGCTGAGCCTATGGAGATACTTTCCCTGATTGGCAATATTTCTTTAAAAAACCTTTCAGTCTTTGCTCATATCCATATTCAACTGTCTAAACAAAATTTCAGCGTAATCGGGGGGCATTTACTACCAGATACAACGGTTTATTCATTTGAATATGAAATATTTTCTTATAAAGGTAACAACTACAATGTGAGAAAATTCAACGAGGACACTAAGTTGTTTCAGTGGGAGTTTTAAAATCTATCAGTTTAAGAATTATATCCGCTGTCTCGGCAATTGACAACTTATCAACATTTATAATAAGATGATACAATTCATCGCTGTATATATTACTGTCGTAGTAATGTTTAAGGTAATTTTTTCTTCTTTTATCCACCTTTTCAATCTGCTTCAAGGCTTCGGGTTTGGAAATATTGTCCCTACTGGCAATCCATTCTGCACGTTTTGTTATAGGGGCAAAAAGCCTGACATGCAGAGCGTTGGGATAATCCCTCAGTACAACCTGCCCACCTCTTCCCAAGATAACCGCATTATCTTTATCAGCCAGAAATTTAAAAACCCTTTCCACCATATTTCTGAAGATATCACTGTCAAATAAGGGGCTGTAACCCACCTTTTCACTGAAAATACTATCATCATTTTCTGGCAATCTCTGAGATTTAATCTTATTAATATCGTCATCATCGATTTTCTTAAACATTTCTTTAAAAATTGATAAATCAAGATATTTGGAAAGTTTGGCATTCATGTTTGAGTGCTCTTCTTCATCAAATTTTTTAACAACATCAATAGGTGTATCAGAAAGAATGGAAATGTATTCCAGAATTTCTTTATTAATTAGGGAATACTCTAATTTCGAAGCAATTCTTTTTGCAACATGTTCCCCCGGACAGCCAAAACCTCTGGATATTGTCACAACGGCCATAATAAATCCCCCACACGAATAATATAACTGTGATTATTCAACAGTTTTTCCATTTTTTCAATACCAATATTCAGTCGCGGATGTACATAATGGGGACAAATCTCTTTTAAAGGATAGATAACAAAGTTTCTATCGGCAAGAAATTTGTGGGGAACTGTGATTATCTCATCGGAAAAACATTGTCCGTCAAAATCAAGTATATCAATATCTATATTACGCGGTCCCCACTTATATTGTTTTTCTCTATCCATTTTCTTTTCAATCTGCTGGCAAAAATAAATTAATTGATGAAGTGTCATAAATGTGGTGCATATCAGCACAATATTAAAATAATCAGGCTGATCATCGAGGAGAAGGGATTTTGTTTTGTATATGCCTGAAATTTTTTCAATTTTTACGAATTCAGACAGATAATTGGCAGCAACAGACAGATTGAAGGATTTAGGATGGATATTGGAGCCCAACCCCAAAATAGAGGAATGATTAAATTTCACAAGAGCACATCCGCATAAATTCAGAAACAGTTATTTACTTTTGGATTTTACTTTATTGCCCAGCTCATTCAGTACTTCCGCAAAAGTGGGATGATTAAAGATATACTCAGAAATATTGTCAATTTTAATCCCTGACTGTATTAAAAGCGTAAAAGCAGTAATAAGCTCAGATGCCCCTTTGCCAAAAATATGTGCGCCGAGAATTTTTTTGGTCTCTTTGTCATACACAACTTTTACAAGACCTTTATTAAAACCTATAATCAGAGATTTTTCCAAATTTGTATACGTATATTTCACCGTTAAAGGTGAAAATCCCAATTCTCTGGCCTGTTTTTCCGTATATCCCACACTTGAAATTTCCGGATCTATATATAAGACTTTTGGTAAGGATTCACCTTTAAACTTTTTTTGGTTACCCAGTATATTATTTACAACGAAAGTGGATGATTTATATGCCCAGTTTACAAGCATATTTTTGCCGGTAGCATCCCCAACAATATAAATATTTTTATTGGTTGTTCTGAAACAGTTATCGATAACAGCGCCATCCAAATTTGTTTCAACACCTGCTTTTTCTAATCTTAAATTTTTAATAGCAGGTTTACGACCTATTGAAACAAACACTTCTTCAGCTTCCATATTATCATCATCATCCATAAAAATAATGCTTTTGTTACCTACCTTTTCGACATTTACTATATTTGCATTTTTCCTCACACAGATACCGTTTTTCTTAAACGTGTCTTCAAGACGTCTTGTTATCTGATAGTCAAAACCGGAAAGTATCCTTTCTGATTTCTCTAGGATACATACCTCGCATCCAAGTCTTTTGAAAAAAGTGGCATATTCGCAACCGACAAATCCGCCACCTATAATTGCTACAGATGCAGGTACATTCTGCAGATTAAAAATGTTGTTTGTATACAGAAATTTTTGTGTCGAAGGTATTTCCAGAGGAGGGTTGTAAGAGCCCGTAGCAATTATACACTTGGAAAACGTCACCTTTTCGTTTTTCTCGGTTTCTGGATTAAATATCTCCACTTCATCTTTTTTACTAAAAGATGCTTTCCCTTTAAAAAAATCAGCACCGGCTTCCTCAAGCTGCTCTGCAAATGCTTTTACTATTTTGGAAGAAATATTTTCTACATATTTCCTGGATTTTTTAAAGTCAAAGGGAGCGTTAATGAGTTTATCACTAACATCGATAAAATTGGCAGTCCTGGTTTTAAATTTATTATACAGATAACTAAGATATAAAGCTGTGTTGGAAACGATACTTCCGCTATAACAGTACCCACCACCTATATATTCAGAAATCACCAATACAGACATTCCCGAACGGGCTAACTGTGTAGCAGCGTTTACACCTGCCGGTCCAGCTCCTATTACCACCACATCGTATTTGCTATTTATCACAAATCACCTGAAAAAACTAAGTACCCAATTTTCCGGCGAGGTTTTTTATTTCGGAAGCTTTGTCTGTTTTTTCCCATGAAAATTCATTCCTGCCAAAATGACCGTAAGCAGCTGTATTCCTGTACATTGGCTTTCTCAGCTCAAGTGCCTCCATTACCCCTTTAGGTGTTAAATCAAACGTTTTCCTTATAATCTTTTCTATTTCCGAATCTGGAATAACACCTGTATTATAAGTATTTATCGAAACAGAAACAGGTTCCACAACCCCAATAGCATACGCCAGCTGCAATTCACATCTTTTGGCAATTCCGGATGCTACTACGTTTTTAGCAACCCATCTGGCAGCATAAGCAGCACTCCTGTCAACTTTAGAAGGATCTTTACCTGAAAAGCATCCTCCTCCGTGTCTGCCAGATCCTCCGTAAGTGTCAACAATTATCTTTCTGCCGGTAAGACCGCAATCACCCATCGGCCCCCCAACAACAAATCTCCCTGTGGGATTAATATGGTAAGTAATGTTTTCATCATCTATCAAATATTTGGGAACAACCGGTTTAATAACTTTTTCCACAATATCTTCTTTAAGCTCAGTCAGTTTTATATCATCAGCATGCTGCGTAGAAACTACAACCGTATCCACCCTAACAGGTTTAAATCCGTCATATTCTATAGTAACCTGAGATTTGCCATCCGGCCGCAGATACGGCAGAATTTCAGATTTGCGAACTTCAGACAGCTGCATGCATATTTTATGTGCCAGCATAATAGGCAGAGGCATAAGTTCTTCAGTTTCATCACAGGCAAAACCGAACATAAGTCCCTGATCACCAGCTCCCCCTATGTCAACACCCTGAGCAATATCAGGAGATTGTTTGTCAATGCTGGTCATTACACCGCAAGTCTCATAATCGAAACCGTATTTAGCTCTCGTATACCCTATATCTTTTACAGTATTTCTTACAATATCAGGGATATCAACATAAGTGCGCGTCGTGATTTCCCCTGAAACAATAGCCAGGCCTGTTGTCACCATAGTTTCACAAGCTACTCTGCTAAAGGGGTCATCTTTCAGCATAGCATCCAGAATTGCATCAGAAATCTGATCGGCAATCTTATCGGGATGACCTTCCGTAACAGATTCAGAAGTAAAAACATAGTTACGTTTATCCATTTTACACCTCATAATTTTCATCTGGGAGAAACAGTATTATCACATTATACAAAAAATCAAAGAGATTTTTTATACTCTGAAACAATTTGTTCCATTCTGTCTTTGCCTCTTAATTTTATTTTTTTTATCTCTTTAATCCGACGTTCGACTTCAGGTGGAAAATATTTTAAACTGTAAAGGGCTTCCAAATCCTGCTCAAGCTTCACATGCTCTTCAAAAAGCTTTCTAAATTCTTCGTTAGTATCAAGCAACTCCTGGACAATATCCTGATTCATTTTTAACATCTTGCACCCCTTCTACGTATAATTTCATAACGTAAGCGTCTACGCCTGATGTATAATAATTTTTTCTAACCGACATAATACTAAAACCAAACTTTCTATACAACTTAATAGCATAAATATTATCGTCCCTGACTTCCAAAAAAATTGTCTTTCCTACCGAATTCCCAAGCAAAAAAGTCAGCATAGCAGATGCCAGCCCCATTTTTCTGTGTCCTTTACGAACAGAAATATTGTAAATCTCCAACTCGTCGTCTGCTATCTCTACAACAACCATATATGCAGCAATAATACCATCTTTCCAATAAACAAAAATATGCGAAAAATCCCTGTTATATTCTTCTACAAACATATTATAATTCCAGGGATTAACAAAATTTTCCAATTCTATTTTGCAAATTTCTTTCAAATCCCTAAACGCAGCTTTTTTTATCAAAATTAATCTCCGCTTCTGATTTTGTCATGTAAAACGGCACACAGTCCGTGAGAAAACTGTCAAAATCGTTATGCATCAAAGCCTTAGACAAGTTTAGTACATCCCCATCGTATTGCTTGAAATTTATAAAAACAGTATCTTCAGGCAGATTTTCCTCTTTAATATTGATATAGTCAGAAAAGCTGTTTTCACTAAAATCATATTTTTTAAAAGCAAACATGTTACCCCTTAACTTGCAAGCAACATTTAATTTTTCGCTTTTTAAAACCAGTGCTGCAGCATCCAGTGATGAAATACCCAAAGGAGATTTGCCGAGCCCGGCTGCAATACCCTGAATCGTGGACACACCTATTCTGATACCGGTAAAAGAACCAGGCCCCGTAACAGCAACCAGCCTGTCAAAATCATTGATAGATAGAGAAACACTTTTTAAACAAAAATCGAGAGTATTTAGCAAATTTTCATTCATTCCACGATTAAGATTTAAGGATATAGAAGCTATAAGCTCTTCACTTGAAGCTATAGATAGTGACAAATTTCTCCATGAAGTGTCAATTAGCAATGAATTCATTATTTTAATATTATCTAAAACCTCTTCATAGTCAAGTTATAAAAATCAGGTTCCTGTGTGTCCGAAACCGCCCTCTTGCCTTTCGGTACTATCGAGAAATTCAACATTTTCAAATTCAGCCCTGTATACTTTTGAAAAAACCAACTGCGCTAAGCGATCCCCTTCATTGAAGACAAACGTGTTGTCACCAAAGTTCACAATAATTACACCAATCTCACCTCTGTAATCCGAATCAATTGTCCCCGGTGTATTTAAAACGGTAACACCATATTTCAATGCTAACCCACTCCGCGGTCTTATCTGGGCTTCAAAACCTTCAGGGATAGATAGTTTCAGACCGGTCTTAACCAGCTTAAACTCGCCCTTTTTCACTTCACCGGAATGTGAAGCAAAAAGATCAGCCCCGGAGGACTGATCAGTTTGATATTCCGGGCTTTTAGTCCGGTTATCTTTGTATATCTTAATCTTTAGTTTTTCCATTCGTGTGCACCGAACAAATTATTCGTTTTCATCCAAAATATCTTTTCGGGTAATTTTCAACCTTCCTCTTTCATCTTTACCCAAATACTTGACTTTCACTTCATCGCCCACTTTTAGATAATCAGAAATGTTTTTCACATGTTCCTTGCTATACTGTGATACATGCAAGAGAGCCTCTACACCTGGAATAAGTTCAACAAAAGCACCATACTCCATAACCTTCTTAACCTTTGCATTATACACTTTATCTTTGGCAAGCTCCTGGATTAAAGCTTCAATTTTAGCTCTTGCTTTATCAATGGAGTCTTTATCAGTAGCGAATATATTGAGTACACCGCCATCAAGGATATCAATTGCCACACCTGTTTCATCGATAATGCCTTTTATAGTTTTTCCGGAAGGTCCAATAATAAGCCCCACTTTTTCAGGGTTTACATTTATAGATTCAAACCTTGGAGCATTGTCCGGTAAATCTGCAGGAGCATTAAGAGCCTCATTCATTTTATCCAATATAAACATCCTGCCCTCTTTAGCCTGAGTCAATGCTTTTTGCAAAATATCCCTGGAAAGGCCTTCAATTTTGATATCCATCTGAAGCGCTGTAATTCCTTCTTCAGTACCGGTAACCTTAAAATCCATATCACCCAAATGGTCTTCAATACCCATTATATCACTTAAAACAACATATTTCCCATTTTCGTAAATCAGCCCCATGGCAATACCAGCCACATGACTTTTTACCGGTACACCGGCATCCATGAGTGCAAGACTGCCTCCGCAAACTGAGGCCATAGAAGAAGAACCGTTGGATTCAAGAATATCGGAAACTATTCTTATTGTATAAGGAAAAGATTTTTCATCCGGCAACGTATATTGCAATGCCCTTTCTGCTAAAGCACCGTGGCCTATCTCCCTTCTGCCGGGGGGTTTCATGAACCCAACCTCTCCAACGCAATAGGGCGGAAAATTATAATGAAGCATAAATCTCTTCGAGTTTTCCCCTTCAATATCATCCACCATTTGGGAATCCATTTTCGTTCCCAATGTAGTGGTAACCAAAGCCTGAGTTTCGCCTCTGGTAAAAAGAGCAGAACCATGCGCTCTGGGTAACAACCGTGTTTCTATATCAATAGGTCTTATTTCTTCGTATTTCCTGCCATCCACACGCTGACCTGATTCCAGGGTAACTTCCCTGAAAACTTTCTTTTCAACGGCTGAATATACGTCACTATACAGTTTAGCCTGTTCTTTAAACGCTTCCTCACCCAATTCTTTTTCTACGTCAGCCAAATACTCCTCTTTCAGCAGTTCAATGGCATCATATTTTTCCTGTTTGCCCGGCTTCATAACAGCTTCTTTAATTTTCTGGCCTATTTTGGAATATGCTTCATTAACAATATCCTGAGGGGTTGACAAATCTTTATATTCCATTTTGGATTTGCCTATCTCATCCCTCATCTGTTTTTGAACTTCGACAATCTTTTTTATTCCTTCATGTCCAAACTCTAAAGCCTCTATAACATCATCTTCAGAAACAATGTTCATACCGGCTTCAACCATAACAATGGCATCATCTGTTCCTGCCACTATTATATTCATATCAAGTTCATCAGATTTGTCCATTGAGGGATTGAGCACAAGCTTGCCATCAAGTTTACCAACACGAACAGCACCGACGGGGCCGTTAAAAGGTATATCCGAAATCATAAGCGATGCACTTGCTGCATTTAACGCCAGGATATCACTGGCATTAACCTGATCACTGGAAACAACTGTAGCGACAACCTGCGTTTCATTCCTGAAGCCATCAGGGAAAATAGGTCTCAGCGGTCTATCAATAAGCCGGGAAACTAACGTTTCTCTGTCAGAAGGTTTACCTTCCCTCTTAATAAAACCTCCGGGTATTTTCCCCACCGAATAGAATTTTTCAATATAATTTACAGTCAAAGGGAAAAAGTCAATCCCTTCAGGTGCCTGGTTGCTGCTGGTCGCGGTAACCAGTACAGTTGTGTCCCCGTGTGTAGCCCATATACTGGCATTAGCCTGTTTGGCCTTCCAGCCTGTTTTAAAATAAAAGGGCTCACTTCCCTCGCCCAGTGTTACTTCATAAATTTCTTCTTTGTTTTTCATACTTACTTCCTTATCCCCAATTCACCAATTAGTTTTTTGTACCTGTTGTAATTTTTTTTCTTCAAATAATCCAACAGCTTCCTTCTTTTTCCCACAAGTATCAACAGCCCCTTTCTTGAATGAAAATCCTGGGGGTGGTTCTTAAAATGTTCGGTAAGGTCTTTTATCCTGTTGGTTAAAAGAGCCACCTGCACTTCCGGTGAGCCGGTATCATTTTCATGTACCTTAAATTGCTCCATAATTTCTTTTTTCTCTTCTTTTGCCAAAGCCATGACACACCTCCTTATTAAATTTTTTTATCAAAAAAACTTTTATATTACAACAATTTTTCAAACTTTCTCAGGACAAACTATTTTTACAAAAAGTTCTTAAAAACCTTAACAAGCTTCAAAGGCTTTTTGCCTTCGTATATTTTTTTTGAAAATGCAGCAATTTTACCATCCGGTGTGGAAATAAAAAAATATTCACCATCTTCAAGAGGTAAACGCAAATAATCCTGTTTCTCAGGGTCCATACCGTTAAATACTCTTTCAATAACCTCATTCTTGATTACTGCCACAGGCCAATTCAATACATTATTAACCGGAATAAAAAAAGAAAAATCACCCTCTGCTACTTTATTTTTTAAATCATCCGGAGTTAACGAATCCCTCATATCAAAATGACCGTTTTTGGATCTTACCAAACCGCTCATTACAGCATAACAACCGCTCTGTTCACCGATGGCATCCACCAAACTTCTTATATACGTTCCTTTACTGCATTTCACTTTCACTATAAAAGTAGGGAATTCATAATTTAACAATTCGATATTTTTTATATAGGTATGTCTGCTGCCGGCATCTTCTATCATTCCCTTTCTTGCCAATTGATAGGCGCGTTTGCCTCCGATTTTCACAGATGAGTACGAAGGAATTTTCAGGCAGATATTTCCGGTAAAAGAATCCAAAATATTTTCCAGCTGTTTTTTTTCAAGATAACAATTAGAATTCTCTTTTAACACTTTACCAGTAATATCCATTGTGTCTGTTTTTTTACCGAGAACAATTTCCGCAATATATTCCTTTTCAAAAGCCATGATGTAATCAGACAGTTTGGTTGCCTGATTAACACAAACAGGCAAAACACCTTCAGCAATAGGATCCAGCGTACCTGTATGTCCGCATTTATTTGCTCCCAATATTTTCTTAACCCGATTTACTGTTTGAAAAGAGGATTCCCCGGAAGGCTTATAAATATTAATTATTCCGTTCATCTGTTTTGTGTATTTCCTCAATCAATTCATCAATTCTCGCAGCTTTGTCAATCGTATCATCCTTCAGAAACTCCAACTCAGGCATTTTTCTAATCCTTATCAACTTATTCAACCGGCTTATCAGGAAACCTGATGAACTTTTTAAACCTTCGATAACATCGTCAAGGTCGTAACCGAACATATTTCTCACATAAACTCTGGCCAAACTTAAGTCTTTGGTAACTTTTACATCTATAATAATTGTACCCTTAACTCTGGGATCTTTAACGTCATATTCCACAAGCTTTGATATCTCCTGGCGTAAAAGCTCAGCCACCCTTCTGTTTCTAAAACTTTCTTTCTGCATCAAAATATCTCCTGAGTTATATGCATAATAACCACATCGTGGAATGTTTCCACAAAATTAATTATAGTTTGTACCTGTGAATCAAGAAAAGACCTTTCATCACTTAATGTGACCACTGCCAGACTTGCCCTGTTCCATACATCTTTTTCACCAACTTCAGCCACAGCAACATTAAACTTATTTTTAAGCCTGGTTTTAAGACTGTTGAGCACTCTTCGTTTTTCTTTCAGTGAAAATGCATTATCTATATCAAGATCAAAAACAATAGAGCCAATTATCATTTTTCGTTACCTTCGTCTTCCTCCCTCTTTACATCTTCAATAGTTCTTTTTTCTTCAGCATATTCATATATTTCAAAGATATCGCCTTCTTTGATATCATTAAATTTCGCCATACTTATGCCGCACTCATAACCTGAGGTAACTTCCTTTACATCATTCTGAAATCTTTTTAGGGAATCAATAACGCCGTCATAAACAACAACATTGTCCCTGATGACTCTGGCGTGAGAATTCCTCATAACCTTTCCCTCCAGAACATAAGAACCTGCAACTTTACCAGCCTTAGGAACGGAGAATACCTGCCTGACTTCAACACGTCCTATTACTTTCTCTTTAGTTTCCGGTGCCAGCATACCTTCTATCGCCTTTTCCACACTTTCTATTGCTTCATAAATTACGGAATAAAGATTTATTTCAACATCCTCTTTCTCGGCAGTACTCTTAGCTTTGGAATCCGGCCTGACGTTAAATCCAATAACAATAGCATTGGATGCAGATGCCAACAGAATATCAGACTCGCTGATTCCCCCCACACCGTCATGAATTATATTCAACTTAACTTCAGGATTGGAGAGTTTTAAAAATGACGATTTCAGTGCCTCCAAAGAACCCTGAACATCGGCTTTCACAACCAAATTAAGCTCAGTAATCTGCCCCTGCTTTATCTTATCAAACAAATCGTTAAGACTAACTTTGGATCGATCTGCCATCTCTTTTTCTTTTATCTTTTCGTATCTCATTGAAGCCACTTGCTTGGCTGTTTTTTCGTCTTTAACAACAATGAAAGAATCCCCTGATTCAGGAACATCACTGAATCCCATTATTTCAACAGGAATAGACGGTCCGGCTTCCTTTATGGATTTACCTGCATAATTAAACATCGCTCTGACTTTTCCGCTTTGGGCACCTACAACAAAAGCGTCACCTATTTTTAACGTGCCTTTTTTAACAAGAACCGTTGCAACAGGTCCCTTTTGTTTATCAAGCTTGGATTCAATAACAACTCCCTCAGCGGGTCTGTCAGGATCAGATTTCAGTTCCAACATCTCTGATTCCAGCAGGACCCTTTCCAAAAGATCATCTATACCGATTCTGTTTTTTGCTGAAATTTCCTCGAATTGATAGTCTCCCCCCCATTCTTCCGAAATAATGTTGTATTCTGCCAACTGAGTTTTTACTTTTTCCACGTTGGCATTAGGCTTATCAACTTTATTTATGGCAACAACCATTCTCACACCCGCTGCCTTCGCATGATCTATAGCTTCTTTTGTCTGGGGCATAACTCCGTCATCAGCAGCTACTATTAAAATAACAATGTCTGTAACATTAGCTCCTCTTGCTCTTAACCCTGAAAAAGCTTCATGTCCCGGTGTGTCAAGAAATACAATTTTTCCTCTTCCATGCTCCACTTCATAAGCACCGATATGCTGAGTAATACCTCCAGCCTCACCATCAGCAACCTTTGTCTGCCTGATGGCATCCAAAAGTGATGTTTTCCCATGATCAACATGTCCCATAACAGTAACTATCGGCGGGCGGGGAACCATTTTTTCGGGATCGTCTTCAAACTGAGGCAACAAGTCATCCTCTTTGACAGTTTTCGTTTCGACTTCCACATCATATTCAGCGCCTAAAAGCTGGGCAGTTTCAGCATCAATATGCTGATTGACAGAAGCCATTACACCCATCATCATAAGTTTTTTCACCAATTCTGTAGCTTTTACGCCGATCATACCTGCAAATTCACTAACTGTTACAGATTCACCTATCTGAACTTTCGACGGCTTCGAAGGATAAGCCGGTTTTTTATCAGCCTGTTTCTTTTGCTTTTGGAAATTTTGTTTTTTCCCTTTCTTTTTTGAAGAAGGTTTCTCTTTTTCTTCCTTCACTGCCTCCGGTTTTTCTTCAGCAGGTGGTTCTGCTTCCTGAACCAGTTCCTCCTCAATCGGAGTAACTTCACCACTTTCAATTTCTTCTTCAAGCTCAAGTTCCTCTATGCCTTCCCATATATCCTTTTGAATATTTTTATCCTTTTTTACACCCTTTTTACCTTTAGCCTTTTTGCTTTCTTTTTCTGCAAGCAAATCATCTTCTTCTTTCTTTTTACGTTTTGCTATATTTTCTTCACTATAGTAGTCAGGGGCTAAGCCCATATCCGGCTGAATTGCATCTTTAGTAAAAACTTTTTCATCCGTCTTTTTCTTTTCAGATGGAATCTCTTGTTTATCAGTATATTTGGGTTTCTGTTTGGCTGTGGTCTGCTTAGTTGCCGCCCTTTCAGGCTGTGCAGACTTTTGCTTCTCCGTTTTGGATTCAGATGTTTCTTCAGAAACATTTATGGTTTCTTTAACCTCACTTTCTTTTTTCCTGACATCTTTTTCTACTTTTTCTCTATGCCGTTGCTCGTCAACTTTTTTCAAACTTTTTTCCAGTTCTTTCTTTTTCTTAAGCAAGTCTTCCTTCGTAATTTTATTTTTTTTCTGCAGTTCTCCATCATCTTTAACCACAACTTCTTTAGGTCTGGGATGTCTTTTGTGCCTTTCTAAAGCTTTTTTAAGCATCTGTTGCCGTCTGTCTACACTCAGAAGTTTCGGATCAACTCCAAGCATTTTAACAGCCTCTTCCGTTATTTCATCGGATTTATCATTAACATCAAAACCGGATTCCTTCAGTTTCTCTATCGCTTCATCAACATCAATACCCGACTTTTTTACCACATCCACAAGTTTAAACTTATCCATAAAAAAACACCTCTTAAACTACCCAGTTATTTATCTCGTTCAATTTATCAGCCATTTCTTTTAATTTATCTGCTAATTTTTTATCAAAAACAAAATAAGCAGCTCTGTACTTACCATCCAGATTGTCGGACAACATCTCTTTCTTACTAAAAAACATGTACTCTATATTGTATCTGCTGCATATTCTTTCAATGTTTTTTTCGGTATCCTTTCCAACATCCCCGCTCACTATACACAACTTGGCATTTTTAACAGTATTTTTTTTATCTGCAGAAACACTACTTTCAATTTTTTTAGCGCCTACTCCCTGTCTCATCAAAGTAAACATATATTTTTCATATACATGCCGCAGCAACCCCAGAATATAATCAGTATCCTGATTATTAACATCAAAACCAAATGCTTTTGAAAATTTGTTTTGCCTGGTAGCCACGTCTATACATACTTTATCAAAACATAGGTAAACACCTCTGCCCGGAATCTTTTGCTTAAAATCAAAAGCAATTTCACCGGAGTGTATTGCAGTAAACCTGAGCAAATCCGATTTATCTTTTGTCTTTCCGCATCCTAAACATATATTTTGCTGCAAAGCTTTTACTCCTCAACATCTTCTGCCTCTTCATCATCTTCATCCATCTCTTCAAGTTTAGTGGTCAGATAGTCTATTGCTTCATTGATAATTTCTATCGCTTGAGTATCATCCACACCTAATGCAACGGTAATTTCATCCACAGATGACGTTGAAAGCTTTTCCACATCATCGATTCCAGCTTCAATAAGTTTTGTAATCATAGCGTCATCAAGGATCTCTATATTTTCAAGATTGTACAGCTCATAAAACTCTTTAAACTCCTGTTCCTGCTCCTGCATACGTTCTTTACGTATAACGTTATATTCACTTTCCTTAAGGACATCAAGACGCCATCCGGTAAGCTTTGCTGCCAGCCTTACATTTTGGCCTCTTTTTCCGATAGCCAAAGACAACTGATCATCCGGTACAACAACTTCAATAGTCTCTTCATCTTCAAAAATATTTGTCAAGAGAACTTGTGAAGGAGAAATTGCATTGCAGACATATTTTACAGCATCAGGAGACCATTCAATAACATCAATTTTTTCACCGCGGAGCTCATTGCTGATAGAATTAATTCTCACTCCTTTCAGGCCTATGCAGGCACCAACAGGGTCTATGTTACTGTTCAGTGTATACACGGAAACCTTTGCCCTGTCACCGGGCTCTCTGGCACAATCCTTTACCTCTATGATACCTTCAAAGACTTCTGGAATTTCCACTTCAAAAAGTTTTTTTAAGAAATCGGGATGCGTTCTGGAGAGAATAAGTTGAGGCCATCCGCGAAAAACACGGATTTCCAGTAATATAGCTCTTATATAATCACCCCTGTTATAATAATCTCCGGGAATTTTTTCTCTTTTGGGAAGTAAAGCCTCCGTTTTACCTATACTAACAACAATATTATCCCTTTCTGTTTTAAGTACAGTTCCGGTAACAATTTCCCCGATTTTATTCTGGAAATCATCATAGATAGTATTTTTTTCAACTTCCCGCAGCTTCTCCATAAGCTTTTGCTTGGCAACTAATGCAGCCTGCCTGCCCAGTTCTTCCAGTGTAACAGGTATATATATAATATCCCCTAATTGGGGATTCTCTTTAAAAGTCCCGGCATCATCAATATGAATATCGTGCCATTTGCTGTCAACTTCCTCCACAACTTCCTTAGGGATAAAAATCTCTATATCTCCTTTATCAAGGTCAATATTTACTTTTGGTTCACCATACTTCCCTATTCTTTTGGTAGCCGCTGCAATTATAGCTTCTGTCAGTGCCTGTTTCAAACCTTCTCTGTTTAGCCCTTTTTCTCTACCAAGCTCATCAGCTACCTTGGCAAGTTCTCTACTCATCTCTCCTCCTAAAACTCCACTTCTAAATTAGCTTTTTTCACATTATCATAATTTATCTGAAAGTATTTTTTTTCTTTTTTAGAAAAAACAGTGATAACGTTATCCTCAATGTTATTAATATAACCCTTTACCGTCTTTGTTCCAGACTCATTTGCATTCCGGTAAACAATCTTGCAATATCTGCCACGAAACCTTATAAAATCTTCTATATTCCTCAGCGGTCTCTCCAAGCCTGGGGTTGAAACCTCTAAACTATAATTTTCATATTCAACAATATCATTTTCATCCAGCCACTTTGAAACGATACTGCTGATTTTACTACACTCTTCCAACCCAACATTATCCCCGTCAATCGTTATTCTAAGGGTTAATCCGTTTTTTTCCCTGCGAAAGCTTACACCAAAAAGCTCAAGTCCCATCTCAGGCAACAATTCTACTGTATATGACCGGACTTTATCCTCAATAAGTTTGTGAGTTTTATTCATAATTGACCAGCCCAAGTAAACAAAAAAATGAGTGGGAAACCCCACTCAGGATGCTTGATTTATCATAACTCGAATATTTGTGCAAGCCTTTTTTATAAGAAATAATGTAAGGCATCTCAGTATAATGCCAATAAAGGTTAAACGTTAAATGTTAGTGAAAGCAAATGGTTATTTGTTGTTTTTAATTGTAATTCATGGTTATTCATTGGGAAAACCTGCCCAAGAAAAATTTATCCAATTAAATACGGAGCTTATTTAATTGGGAGAGAGTTCATTTCACAGGGTAAACTTAACACTTAACACTAAGCATAATTGCATATTTATTTAGCATATAGCATTAAGCAAAAGAGATCTACTCCACTCCGTTTCGGTCGAGATG
>DDHP01000028.1:50066-53839 GCA_002338145.1 Deferribacteraceae bacterium UBA1873
AAATATATCTGCGTTTATGCTTAATCCCTCTACTTCTCAATTACCAGCCAAAGATACAGATCCCCCGTGTCTTTTTCCACCCATATATCCTTAACAACAGCATCATTTATAATTTCTTCAGCACTATGCACCGACAAAGTACTAAGTTTGGATTTATAATGCGAATAAACATCCGAAGAAATCTGAACTCTTTCGGTTTTTAATTCTGTATCAACCACAACATTTATCATTTTTGCAAGCTCTGCCTGAGCAAGAGTTTTTGCCAGTCTTTTTTGAGCTTCAAAGCCGCCTCTTACCGATGACTTTCTGGCGATACCAACGGCACCCAAATACCCTTCATAAGTGGAATCATAAAACCATGCAGGCTTACCATTTTTCAAAGGATAATCAGAATCAGGGATATTCTTTTCACTAACACTTTCTGGGCGCTTTTTCTCAGGATATTTGCTTGCAGGCTCTTTTGTTCCAGCTGTATCAGGTTTTTTTCCAATCCCTGCTGCAGGATGAGCTTTCTCTCGCATTTCCTCTTCCATTTTTTCCAGCTCTTTTTCTGTTTCTGATTTACCGCCGGTCTGGCTATCCAATTCTTCAAACGCTTCCTGTGCCCTTTGATTCTGAACATCGTACCTGTTATTTCCAACGTTTTTATTTCCAAAACATGCTACAGTCAAAATTACAGATAAAAGAATGAAATATCTCTTCATAATACCTCCTTATCTTTTTATAATTTTAGCATGTTTTTACAATTAATCCATAAATTTTAAGGTAAAAAATAATAAACTGTGATATATTAAAAAAAACAGAAGGAATTGTTTTGAAAAAAATCACATTACTAAAACTGTTAATTTTTATACCAATTCTGATTTTTTCTCTTTTGCTTATTTATAAATCACCTGCACCTATTAAAAAAACTGCACTGAGTATTGCCGATACCAAGTATGAAATAAGAAATAAATTAGGACTATCGCCATCAGCAAATGATAACATTGTTATTGTAGAAGTGGATGAAAAAAGTGTTAATAACTTGGGACGCTGGCCATGGGACAGAAATATTATTGGAGATTTGATTGAAAAATTATCTGCAAGCTCTGTTGTAGCACTGGATATAGTGTTCTCTGAAAAATCCCAAAAGCAAAAAGACCGCTATCTTGCAGAAAAAATATCTCAAAGTGGAAATGTTATCGGAGGATTCTTTTTTCGTTCACAGTCTTCAGAAAAAACAAACAACTATATACAGGATTACCTCTATGATCAGGCGATATTCAGAATTACGATGGAATCAGAAACAACAAACATTAAACAATTTCCATTTGCAGAACCCAATATACCTGTAATTGCCGAAGCTTTACTGGCAAATGCCTTTTTCACAATTGAACCTGATATGGATGGGTTATACAGAAAATACCCTTTGGCCTACATTTTTAAGGGAATGCTTATTCCCTCTCTGGCCACTCAAACACTCAGATATCATCTTAATAAAGATATAGAGGTTGTCTTAAATGAAAACGGAATAAAATCGTTTGCTCTTGATAATATCCATATAAAGGATAATAACTATATAAGGCTAAACTATTATAAGGATGCCGTTTTTATCTCAGCCTATGATGTTTTGTCAGGTAAAATCCCACCGGACTTTTTTAAAGACAAAATTACGCTGGTAGGCATTACTGAGATAGGCATTTACGACTTAAGACCCACGCCTATAGATTCAGTAACTCCCGGTGTTCTGCTGCATCTTACGGCAATAAATAATTTGCTCAACAATGAGTATCTTAAAGATATAAACAAAATAAATATAATTAATATTTTGGGGATTTTATTATTAATTTTTTCTGTAAGTTTTTTAAGAAAAATTCACATCAGAGTCATCGGTTATTTAGTAATTATAACATCTTGTTACGCAATATCTAACATGCTTTTTATAAAATATCATATCTGGGTAGAGGATTTTTATTACCTTTTTCCTGCATTAATTTTGAGCATTTCCCTGGAATTACTTGCTTTTTTCATTGTAGACAGAAAATCCCTGGAGATGAAAAGAGCCTTTTCCACTTATGTATCACCTGAAATTGTAAATATAATGATGCAGGATCCTGAAAAACTGTCATTGGGAGGTGAAGACAGAGAGATTACGATAATGTTCACAGATATAAGGGGATTTACTACAATATCGGAAAAACTATCTTCGGAAAAAGTGGTCTCTATCCTGAACAGACTGAATTCACCTTTAACAGAGAGTATAATAAAACACAAAGGCCTTTTGGATAAATATATAGGTGACGCCATCATGGCAATTTTCAACGCACCAGTGGATATAGATGACCATGCAGATCTTGCTTGCGAAGCGGCTCTGGAAATGTTGGAAATCCTGGAGCAAACAAATATAGCCTTTGAACATGACAATCTCCCCAAAATCGATATAGGTATTGGGCTAAACACAGGTATTGCAACAGTGGGTAATATCGGTTCCTCTCTGCGATTTGACTATACTGCAATAGGTGACTCTGTAAATCTTGCATCAAGACTGGAAGGTTTAAACAAACTTTACAAAACCCATATAATTATTAGCGAGTTTACTGCTGCAAAACTCACAAGAAGATTTGTACTGAAAAAACTGGACAGAGTAAGAGTAAAAGGAAAAGAAAAACCTGTTGAAATTTACGAACTTATGAAAACAACAAAAGAGAATACTGACATAGCAAAACATTTTAATAAGGCTCTAAAGCTTTATTTCAATGCTGATTTTCAGGCTGCCTCAAAAGAGTTCAGGTTAATATTTGAAAATTACAAAGATAACACCGCAAACCTATACATTGAAAGGTGCAAAACAATGTTAGCCCAAGGGGTGGACAAAAACTGGGATGGGGTATTCACAGCCAAAACAAAGTAAAATTAAAATTTATCAAAAAGCTCAAATTTATTTTTTATATCTTCTGGAATTTCAATATCTCTGACTTCATTGTCGCTGATACTGACAGCACTCCCTTCTTTTATCGTAAAAGAACGGACATATTCAACAAATTCTTTCTGCAGACTTTCTTTATATTCGTCATATTCACCTTTTTGTTGTAAAATAAAAGCCTCAAACTCATCAAGTTCTTTCTTAACATATCTTTTGAATTTCCCCTTAATAGCTTCCACTGAAACTTCACCTTCATTTAAAAAAACATCAAGGGAGTTGTTATCGGAAACAACAGCAAACTGTGTCCCTTTAACACCGATTGTAGCTGTTTTTGTTTTAACCATAAACCCTGAAATTTGTCCGGATTTTGTAACGTCAAAAAGAACTTTCCCCTCACCCACTTCAGTATTTCTTATACCATTTATTATGAGAGAGGACATCTCCTCCAATATAACTTTTGAACCGTCAGTCATTTTTACAAAAGCTTCGGCTGCTCTGCGTGTTTTAACACTATCTCCCACAAAAATACAGGTATTATTATCATCTACATCAGTTCCCCTTAAATCATCTTTTTTATAAATTTTGACACTGCCTTTGAAATTAACAATATCACCAGCATACTCCTCAGCATATACAGTAGCAAAAGATGTTATTATAAAAAAAACAGCTATCAAACTAATATATCTCATCTCTAATCTCCAAACTTTTTATTTATTATAACAATATATATATTCAAAATCAAATTAAAACGCCCTAAACATCATCCCAAATATTAACATTGAGACTTTTGAATAATTAAGTTGGTGTCACCCTGAACTTGTTTCAGAATCTTATAATTTACTGATATCATTAGATGCTGAAATAAATGGTT
>DDHP01000052.1:0-14555 GCA_002338145.1 Deferribacteraceae bacterium UBA1873
AAACAGCTGGAATACTCTTTCAGAAGAGGTTTGATGCAAAATTATAAAACCTTTGCCGAATGCACAAAAGATGCTTTGGAATACACCTGCCGGGCATTTAATATAAAGATTGAAGCAAAAGATAAAGACAATCTTATGGATTTATATTCAAAACTGCCGCCTTTTAATGACACATTAAAAGGTCTGAAAAAGGCTTTTGATATGAACTTCCGCCTTTTTGCCTTTTCAAACGGCAGCAAAGATGCTCTGGAAACCCTGCTGACAAATGCCAACATACGAAATTATTTCATCGACCTGATTAGTGTGGATGATATTAAAACTTTTAAACCCAGCCCTGCAGTCTATGCCCATTTCTTAAGATCGGCCGGGACATACAGCCACGAAGCATGGCTTATATCCAGCAACCCTTTTGATGTGATCGGTGCCGTATCAGCCGGGATGAAGTCCGCCTGGGTAAAAAGAAGTGACAGTGCCGTTTTCGATCCATGGGGTATTGAACCCACAATTACGGTATCAAACCTGGAAGAACTGGTGGATAAAATTCAGTAATCTTTTTTCAGGCCGGCTGCTGCTAAAAGTTTATCATTCCAAGCCCCTTCTAATTCTTTGATAGGATGGTTAGGACGGGGTAAATATGTTATTGTTTGACAAGAGACCTCTCGACTCAGCTCGAGTTGACAGTTTTCTGTCATCTCTTTTACTTAATGCTATATGCTAAATAAATATGCAATTATGCTTATTAATTTTATGATTTAAACAATGCTGTTTAATTTATGGGGTGATTCTAAATAATCCTTGATAAAGCATGTTTCAGATGCTTTGACATAGGTCGTAAATGGATTTTTTACCGGCTCATTCACAATATTTTTAACGACATCAAAAACAGAGCATTTTCTACAGATATCCTGCAAAAAAGCCGCTCTTTCTTTCACTTTTGAAGTGTAAAATCTGATTCTCTCATCCACAGAGTCAATATAATCCCGATGACCGGGTAAAAAATTGTAATTTTTAAGCTGTTTCAGCTTTCCAACAGTATTTGTATATGCATCGTAATTTCTGAATCTTTTGTTAATATCATGAAAATCCATATCAAGAAGGGGTGTCTGAAAAATATTTCTCAGAATTATGTCACCGCTTACTGCATTACCGTCGATCTTATAGAGGATATCGCTCTGTGAATGACCGGCGCATCTTTCAAATGCAATCCCGAGCTCTGATATATATTTTTCATTTTCTTCCAAAACATTATAACGCTTAGGAAAAGGAACGAAATACATAAAATATTGAAGACTGCCCTCTATAGCTGATATAATATCCTCCGGAAATCCTTCACCGGCAAGAAGCCGTTTCAGATTTCCCAACCGTTCGTCAATTCTCTCAAATTTAAACAAATCATATTTGGAAATAAAAATTTCTGTATCTTCTCTTTTTTCAAAAAAGTCCAGCATACCATAATGGTCCACATGGCAGTGAGTAATAAAAAGATACTTTTGCTTTTTATTGTCGAATATTTCTGTAAGATACTCCGAAGCCTCGTCCGTCCTGGGTCCCGTATCGAAGATCAATAAATATTTATCCGTTTCATATGTATAAAAATGAACAGGACCCACAGGGTACGGCGTTTGTAATGTGTGCTTTTTTATTTGCAAATGTTCTCCTTTCACTCAACAAGTTTTAGTGTATCAAGGGTTTTCAGATTCTTTCCCGTGATTTCATAAAAATATTTCTGAAAGAACTCCCAGTACATCATTTCCTCATCACTTCTCACAAAAAGCTTTTTATATAACTCATTATCCTCAAAAGCATTAAAGATTGTCACCAGCTTTTCGTCAATATAAAATCCGATCCCTTTTGCGCAATTTTTGCATAAAATTCCGCCATTTTCCATATACCCTTCATTCATATGTTTATCACATGACGAACAAAAAATAAAGTTATCTCTGAATCCTGACTCACTCAGAATATAATTACTGATGTAAATCGAGGATTTGCGAATATTATCAGGAGTTACATTCATTAGCAAACGCCACAGCCGCTCATCCGGAACATCCAGGCCATAAAACATATCAAAAACTTCAAATATAAGATTCATGCGAAAATAAACAGCTGGTGATTCCAAAAAATGTGACATGCCGATATTCTGATAAAAGGCATAAAATTTATTTAAATCAGAGTTACTTTTTTTGAGAAAATCCAGATCCCCCGGTAACATTTTTGATATGCCCCCGCGTTTGGAATAAGCCTTGTTAATAAAAAGTTTGATTTTGCCGTGGGAAAGAGTAAAAGCTGTTGCAATTGCGGATTTATCCGAATACATCATAAGTTTGTATATAATGCCAGGAGTTTTTATCCTTTTCATTAAAAACTATAACCCCTGAATACTCAAATACTCATCGCTGTCCTGCCAATTTGATTTGACTTTCACCCATAGCTCAAGATGTATCGGGACTCCAAAAAATTTTTTAAGATTTTGCCTGGCGCTTTTGCCTATATTTTTAAGATTCTGTCCCTGCTTGCCTATTATCATTCCTTTCTGAGAGTCCCTTTTTACAATTATGGTTACACTGGCAAAGAGCTTATTATTTTCCTCTTCAAGATTTTCACACTCCACAAGGGTATCATAAGGCAATTCATCTTTCATATAATTAAATACCTGTTCCCTTACAAACTCGGCAATAAGAAATTTCTCCGGGATTGAAGTGATTTCCTCTTCATCATAATAAATACCGGTACCGCTAAACTCTTCGACAGTCAGGCTCAACAGTTTTTCGACATTGGTACCTTTTTTTGCGGAAATAGGTAAAACATATTTAAAATCACCCTTTTTAAATGCGGTATCGGCCATTTTATAAATTTCGTGTCTTTTATATGCGTCTATTTTATTGATCAGTAAGAATTTTGGGACACTGAGCTCATTCAGCAGGCTCATTATGTAATTAAACTCAGATGCAAATATCTCATCCGGCTCCATCATAAAATAAATAACATCCACCATACTCAAGCTTGAAACTGCCTGATCCACCATAAGTTTATTGATTTTATCCTTTGCATTATGAATACCCGGCGTATCAACAAACACTGCCTGATAATCTTTCGTGGTTTTAATACCCTTAACCACAGTCCTTGTTGTATTGGGTTTGGAGGAAATAATTGCAACCTTTTCGCCCAAAATATAATTCAAAAGTGTGGATTTGCCGACATTCGGTCTGCCTATTATTGTGACAACACCGAACTTACTCATGCTGTTCATCTTCTGATTCTTCATTAATGTTGTTTCTTACTATCTTGATTTTTTTAAGTTTTCTGCTTTCCTTTTCCATAACAGTCAATGTATAGCCATCCAGTTCAAATTCGTCACCGACATCCGGTATTTTACCGGCTAAGTCATAAATAAGCCCACCTAATGTTTCATACTCGTCCATATCTTCGGATTTTTCCACCTCAAAAAATTCGCAGAAATCGTCCACATCCATTCTTGCTCTGACAATATACTCATCTTCTGAGATTTTCTCAACAATATCATCATCCTCTTTGTCGTACTCATCCCTGATTTCACCAACGATTTCTTCCAGAATATCTTCCAGAGTTACAATACCGGATACCCCGCCATACTCATCCACAACAACTGCCAGATGTATTCTGTTTAACTGGAACTCTCTGAGCAAATCATCAATTTTTTTGGTTTCGGGAACAAAATATACTTTCCGCATTATTTTGCGTATATCGATAGAAGCAAAATCCTCTTTTATATACTTCAGTAAATCCTTTACATATAAAATCCCTATAATATTATCCATTTTATTCTCATAAACGGGAATTCTGGAATATTCCGTCTGACTGACAACATTTATAATCTCATTAACCGGCTGATCCACTTTCAATATTGTCATATCAGTCCTAGGAACCATAACTTCCCTTGCAATGGTATCACTGATTTCAAAAATATTATGCAGCATTTCGCGCTTTTGATCCTCTAACACACCCTCTTTTTCGCCAACAGATATAAGGAATTCCAGCTCATCTTCAGTAATACTGGGACCAATTTTTTCCACCTCACCGCCCATAAATTTTATTAAAACCTTAACAAAGACATTGAGGGTATAAGAAACCGGATAGAAAAGTGTATAAAACAACTTGAGAATCTTTATTGCAAACAGTGAAAACGTCTCGGCATTGTGCTTTGCAAAGGTTTTGGGTGTTATTTCACCAAATATCAAAACCATGAGGGTCATAACCCCTGTAACAAGAGCAATGGGAGTATTGTCAAACAACATATTTGCCAGCTCAGCGGCCAGGACAGAGCCCAGAATATTAAAAATGTTATTGCCTATAAGTATAGTATTTAATACCTTATTAGGATTCAACAGCCACAATTCCAATGCTTTGGCTTTATTACCCTTTTCGTGGATAATATGATTGATTTTAAGCTCCGTCAGCGATGTTAAAGCTGTCTCCGTTGAGGAGAAAAAAGCCGACATAAACAGGCAAATGATTATCAAAACCGAATATAAAGCTACACCGTCTTCCAAGTTTTCACCTCACAAAAAAAATACATATATAAAATATGTTATCGCAGCACCTAATATACCACCCATAGTCACTTCTTTAAGGGTATGAATATTCAATTGGATACGTGAGTGACTCACCAAAAGAGCCAGAACTGTAACCAAAAGAATTACCAGAAAATCTTTTGTAATGTAAACAATAGAAACAAGTATTGAAAACGATATCGCTGCATGTCCAGAAGGCATCCCGCCTATTAGGGGTGGCACACCTTTAACACTCATCGTTTTAAAGATTACGACAAAACAAATAGTTATAAAAAGGGAAATAACTGCTATGTGATCTGGAAGATTGGGGAGATTGTCCAAAGAAATGTTGGCAATTTTACGCATTCGGTCAAAAAGAACAAAATACCCAACAAAAATCGCTCCAAAAGCAGTTACCAAAACAGCACCAGCAGAAACATCCTTTATCACACGTGCAGTTTCTGATTTTTCAGGTATTAAAGCATCTATAGTATATTCAATAGCAGTATTAAAAAGTTCTGATGCAATCACAAGGGTAATGGTTATGGCAAATATTACATATTCTAAAAAAGCCAGATCGAAAAAAAGAGATATAAATAAAACAGCAATAGCCAAAAAAATGTGAATTTTGAGATTTCTCTCGGTTTTCACCGCATAAAGCACTCCCTGAGTGGCAAAACCAAGGGATTTCCACCAACTGTCCGATTTCATATGGCTACTAAAAGCTCACCTCTCAAAAACATTTTTAAACACATGTATGTTATCATAGATATTAGCTTAGTTACCACATAAAATTTTTAAAATCCATAAAAATCATCTAAAAACTTTTACTTACAATCTCAGGAACAAATACCGGATTCGATAGCCTGCATTAATATTTTCTCCTGTAGATCAAACATAGCTTCCTCTTCAGCCTCCGAGAGTTCATGATCATACCCAAGCAGATGCAGCAGACCGTGAATATATAAATATGCCAGTTCCCTTTCAAAGGAAATACCGGCATCTTCCGCCTGTTTTTTTACTTTATCAACAGAGATAACAACATCACCGATCATGTATTTGGCTGCACTTCTCTCCGAGTCCATCGGGAAGGATAAAACATCCGTGGGCTTGTCAATTCCACGATAAAGCCTGTTTATCTCTCTGATTGTTGCATCATCCAGTATCAAAAGCGAAATTTCTAAAAATTCATTGTCTGCTTTCACATTGTCAAATAAAATTCTTGAAATATCCACAAAGAAATTTTCAGAGAAAAAATCTTCCTCCGTTTTATTATCCAACAAAACACTAATTTCCATTTCCAACCCTCTCCTCATACTTCTCATATGCCTTTATAATTTTCTGCACAAGCGGATGCCTGACAACATCTTTATCTGTAAACTCAACAAACTCTATGCCCTCAATATGTTTGAGGATATTTTTCACCAAAACCAATCCCGAGCCTTTAGCTACAGGTAAATCAATCTGGGTGATATCTCCTGTAATAACGGCTTTGGAGCTAAACCCAAGCCTTGTTAGAAACATTTTCATTTGCTCCATTGTTGTATTTTGTGCCTCATCAAGTATTACGAAAGAATCGTTAAGTGTTCTGCCCCGCATAAAAGCAAGAGGGGCAAGTTCAATAACTCCTTTTTCAATGAGAAGCGCTGCTCTTTCAACATCCAGCATACTGTATAAAGCATCATACAGCGGTCTTAAATAGGGGTTTATCTTATCAGCAATATCCCCCGGCAAAAATCCGAGATTTTCCCCGGCTTCCACAGCCGGCCTGGTGAGTATAATGCGGCTGACCCTTTTTGTCAGATACATATTCACAGCCATAGCCATTGCAAGATAGGTTTTGCCTGTACCAGCCGGACCTATGCCAAACACTATATCATTATCTTTGATATAATTTAAATATTCCTTCTGTTTTTGAGATTTAGGCACTACTTCCTTCACTCTTCCTGAAACTTTCACACTTTCCAGCAATACACCCTTCACATCACTGTTTTTATCAGAATTAATCATACGCAATGAATATGTTATATCCGAAAAATTAATATGTCTGCTGCCGGCAATACTCTCCAGATGGTTCAGCAAATTTATTCCTTTATCCACCGAATCTTTATTCCCCGACAAAATAAACTTATTACCCAAAACTGCTATATCCAACGATAATTCTTTCTTAATTTTTTTTAGAAACTCATCCTGTTTACCCAATATTTCAGGAATCAAACTCTCCCGAACTTCCATTTCCTTTTTAATAATATCCTCAACCATTACTGCCAAACTCCTTGAACAGTTTCTTTGCCCACATTATTTCCTCCTCTTTATCAGTAATATCTCCGTCTAATTTCATTTCCAGCAGCTTATCCAGCACCTTACCGAAAAGGTATGAAGGTTTGTATCCCAGATTCTTTAAATCATTACCATTAACTTCAAGACTTGTTTTAATATATTTCATAAAATAGTCTTTCACCAGAGTATCATCATCCGTAGACAGTAAGGCACCGGCTGCAATCACATATTCCTTGGATAGCTGGTTGAAAAGTTTAAACACTTTCGAAGGACGAATATTTTTTTCCCGGCTTATCTGCAATATAACATTTTTAATTTTTAACATACCTTTTAACAAATCTTCTTTCATCTTCCCAGAAAAAGATAACTTTTCAGACAATTCTGTAGCTTCCTGGAATGAAAGATCATGAAATAAAATGACAAATCTGCTTTTATATATTTCAAAACTGTCATCATCAAACTGAAATGTGTACCATGAATAAATTTTGTTTAAATTTTCAAGTTGTGATATTTTTTTGTCATTGTAAACAATCTTACTGGTAAAAAATTTAAAAAGATCGTAATCATTCATCATTGCCAGAGCATCCAGATAGTTATCCTCGCTAAGAATATATTTAAGTTCCAGAAATAATCTGCTACCGATAATTCTTTCGACTAAATTGAGGTTAACTGTATGTTTAAGCAGCTTGTTGGTATGCGGACCTATATCAAAGTTAAAACGTATGGCAAACCTGATTGCCCTGAACACACGTGAAGGATCGTCCACAAAACTCAAATTGTGCAGCACTCTGATTTTTCTGTCTTTTATATCCTTTTGCCCCCCAAAAAAATCGATAAGTTTCCCAAATCCTTTTTGATTAATTTGTACTGCCAAAGCATTAATGGTAAAATCTCTTCGATACAAATCGGTCTTAATGGACGAACTTTCTATTTCCGGAGCAGCTGCAGGAAAATCATAATATTCGGTTCTGGCTGTTGCAAAATCAATACGGCTATCATCCTTAAGGATTACCACTGCTGTTTTAAATTTTTCGTGAACAGAAACCTTTACCCCTTTTTCATGGGCATATCTTTTTGCAAGAATTGTAGCATCACCTTCCACAACGATATCCACATCAAAATTCCTATTGCGCATCAACAAATCTCTGACAAAACCCCCTACTATATATGCGCTCATCCCAAGTTCATCGGCTAACAGTCCTACTTCTTTTAGAATAGTAAAATATTTTTTCGGCAGTCTATCTTTCAACATATTGGAAAGATTTCTCGTTTTTGACAAACCAAGGCTTTTTATTCTGCCCTGCATATAACCGGGCGCTTTATCCATATCCTCTCTCATGAGTCTCAACAAATCAGTTCTTGTAATCACACCAACCAGAATCCCGTCTTTTTCCACCGGCACAATCTTTTGATTAGCCCCCAGAATAATATCCTCAATCTCAAAATAAGGGGCATCAGGAGTTACTTTTTCAAACTCTATCTGCATAATGGAATTAACCTGTTCTTTCGATAAGCCATGTTTTATCCCCTGTAAAATATCTTTACGGGATATTATCCCTACAGTTTCACCGTCTTTTACAACAGGCATCATATTTAAGTTATACTTCATAAACAAATTCAACGCTTCGTCAAAAGTCTGATAATATGAAACACATTTAACAGGAGAAGTCATTATATTTTCAGCTATCTTGAAAGGTTTAATCTTTTCACGTATATTTTTTTTAAGTGCATCAAGTGATTCAGGCAACGTCATGTTTTTAATAACGGCACTTGCAGCCGCAGAATGCCCTCCACCCCCAAAGTCATAGCATATAATAGCAGCATCCAGGCTCTCCGTTTTGCTTCTGCCTACAAGTATGATTCTGTCTTTAAGCCTCACCAGGATAAACAGGGCATCAAGATTTTCCATATCTATTATTTTATGAGCTAAAAAAGAGACCTCTTCCACATATTCGTCAAAAGATGCATGGGATACCCCCACAAAAACCCCTTCAGCAACAATAAGTGTCATATTCATCAAAAGTTCATTGAGCAAAAACACCTGTTCTTTGGACATATCCCTTCTTATGTAATATGGCACTCCTGCCAGTTCTGCGCCTTTTTCAAGCAAAAACCCGCAGGCATAAAGATCCTCCGGAGTGGTAGTATTAAATGAAAGAAAACCTGTATCCTCATATATCCCCATAAGAAAAAGAGTAGCCAGCTCTGCTGTCAAACTCAGTTTATTGTTTTTAATTTTGTTAACAATAATAGTGGTTGTGGCACCAAATGAATTGAAATGTATTTCACTGGGATTCAAATCTGTATCTTTACTCTGATGATGATCATAAATAATAATTTTTTCAGCCTTTTCAACCAGCTCATACAGATGGCCGAGTCTGCTTTTTGTTTTACAGTCGGTTATTACAACAGTTTCTATATTTTCATATTTTATTTTAGATAAATCTTTCTTGCTGTATCTTCTTATATCTACGTCCATTTCCTCACTACTAAGATACTCACCGACATTTGATTCAACATTTGACGAAAGAATCACGCAATCACAACGATAATAGACACATGCAGCAACTGCACTTGCCAAAGCATCAAAGTCTGGATTTTGATGGGTTAGGACTATATTCATTGCAACCTTTGGGAAAATCTGGGGTGGTTATTCATTAACACCTCTCTTTTTTTATCATCATTTACATGTGTGTAGATTTCTGTAGTCGAAATATCAGCATGCCCTAAAAATATCTGTATAGTTCTTAAATCAGCACCATTTGTCAACAAATGAGTTGCAAAAGAATGTCTCAACGAGTGTGGGCTTACATTTTTTTTGATACCAGCCGCCAGGCAATATTTTTTAATAATATTCCAACAGGACACCCGAGAGAGTTTTCCGCCATTTTTATTCAGAAAAAGATAACCTTCATCTTTTTCTTTAACAAAATAAAATCTGCGCACTTTAAGATAATTTTCAATAATATTATCCAGACCGGTATAAAGAGGAACAAATCTGTCTTTTCTACCTTTACCGGCAACTTTCACAACCCCTCGTTTTAAATCAATATTGTTTAATTTAATATTAGTAAGTTCACTAACTCTGACACCTGTAGAATAAAGAACTTCAAGCAACACTTTATCCCTCATACCATACGGAGAATTTAAGTCTGGAGCGGCTAAAAGTGACTCTATCTCTTTAAAGTCCAGAAATTTGGGGATTCTGCTCCACTTTTTGGGCTTTTGAATTGCATTTACCGGATTGGCTGCAATAATTTTCTCCTGAAGTAGAAAATCAAAAAATGATGAAATGCCTGATAACATCCTCAGAATGGTTTCAACAGAATAACTGTTTTGTCTTAAATATGTCATGAAAGCAATAATATCGTTGAGTCCAATTTCCGGATAAGGCTTATTAGTAAATTCCACAAGCATTTTTATATCATGCAGGTAGGCACTGACAGAATTCTCACTAAAATTCAGCTCCATTCGCAAATAATTCCTGTAATCGAGTATAACCCCATCAGGACTTTTCATCAGGTAACACCCTCAAAATGAAATAATAAGTACAACATTGCACCCACTGTAATTGTTGGAAAATCTAATAAATAATAAACAATTTAGTGCAATTCTGCAATAATTCATTAAATATACTCTTATAGCGAAAAATGGATGACGCTATCAAGAAAAAACTTGATTTTCAGATTTCAATGTGATATTTAATCAGGCGTTTGTGCGTAAGAGCAAACAAAACACACGTCTTGCCAAACTTGTCTGAGGGCATGTGTCGGTTATGCCGATGCCCTGAGCGGGGAGACGGAGGAAAAACAAATCAGGAGGTTACATGTCTTACATTTCAATGAAAAATTTACTGGAAGCAGGTGTCCATTTTGGGCACCAAACAAAGCGTTGGGATCCGAAAATGTCAAAATACGTTTTCGGCAAACGAAACGGCATTTATATCGTGGATCTCCAAAAAACCGTTCAGTGTTTTAATCAGGCTTATGAATTTGTCAGAGACATGACAAAAAAAGGAGCTAAAACACTTTTTGTGGGCACAAAGAAACAGGCACAGGAAGCCATTAAGACATCAGCAGAAAAGTGTGGGAGCTATTATGTCAACAACAGATGGCTGGGTGGAACTTTAACAAATTTTTCCACTATTGCCACACGTGTCCAGCGCATGAAAGAGTTGGAGGAAATGTTCAGCAGCGGTTTTATCAACAGATTTAAGAAAAAAGAAGCCGCCAGTCTCAAAAGAGAATACGACAAACTTTACAAAAACCTCGCCGGGATAAAAGATATGGACAAGATTCCCGACATTATGTTTATTGTTGACATAAAAAGAGAAATGAACGCTGTTAATGAAGCTCATAAGCTTGGGATTCCCATTGTCGCTATTGTGGACACAAACTGTGACCCTGAGCTTGTTGATTTTCCAATACCAGGCAATGATGATGCTATAAGGGCCTGCCAACTTATTTCTGAAAGAATAGCCAATGCCGTTAATGAAGGCAAACAGCTCAGAGAAGATGAGCTGGTGGAGGAAATAAGACAAAGTCAGCAAACAGATGAAGAAGCAGGCGTTAACGAAGAAAAAGATGACGTTCCTGTGGACGATATTGTGAAAGAATCAAATAACGCAGAATCTCACATAGAAGAAAATAAAGAGGAGGAAAAGTAATGGCACAGATCTCAGCATCTCTTGTAAAGGAGCTTAGAGAAAAAACAGGCGCAGGAATGATGGACTGTAAAAAAGCGCTTAAAGAAACGGATGGTGACTTAGAAAAAGCCGTTGATTTCCTCAGAAAAAAAGGTTTATCTGATGCAGCTAAAAAATCAGACAGGATAGCTGCCGAAGGCGTTGTTACATCTTATATACACGCAGGTGGCAAAATAGGTGTTTTACTTGAACTCAACTCAGAAACGGATTTTGTTGCAAAAAATGATGAATTCCAGGAATTGGCAAAAGACATAGCAATGCATATATGTGCATCAAATCCCAAATACATATCCCCGGATGAAGTGGATAAGGATTTGATTAATGCAGAAAAGGAAATTTATGAAGCCAAAGCCAAAGAATCAGGTAAACCGGACAATATAATAGAGAAAATCGTAGATGGTCAAATTAAAAAGTTTGTAAATAGTATTTCTCTACTAACACAACCTTTCGTAAAGAATCCCGACCTAACTGTTGAACAGCATATTGCCGAAAAAATAGCAAAAATTGGTGAAAATATCAGGGTAAGACGTTTCTGCAGGTATGAACTGGGTGAAGGACTGGAAAAAAAAGAAGAGAACTTTGCCGAAGAAGTAATGAACCAAATCAAGAAAAGTTAACGTGCTCATTAGAAATATCGCTAAAAGTACTTTCCAAAATTATTAAAGCGGGGTCTTAGACTCCGCTTTTATTTTTCACTGTTTTTAAAATCACAATTTCGTATGGATCTATTTCTATCTGTTCGTTTTTCTTATAATTCATGATATAGCCTGATACCAGATTTTTAAAAGTATTTTCTGTTTTCACTAACCCCTCTGGAAGAACAAAACTTGTCCTCTTTTCAGTAACATTAATCACACAAAATACAAAATCATCACCCTTTTCTGCACGTCTTTCAAAAGCAAAAAGTTTCTCACTAAGGTTATAAACAATCTGCAGGCAGTTAGGATGGAATAACTTCTCATTCTTTTTTATATTGATAAGATTATTTAATTCTGAAACAATTCTTGAAATTAAAGAAGATTTGTCATCAAGTTTTTCTTTGAGAACGGACCCATCAATAATTTCTCTGTTAATGCTTCTTGTGTGTTTTTCCTTCAAAACAGCTTCTACATCATTTTCCGAGCCAATGAGCCCATGAATATATATCCCCGGAATACCTATGAAAAAAATAGCTATTGCCCGGGATGCAACATAACGTTTAAGTTTCATAGTGTCATCAGCATGCTGATAATTTCCGTTGATAGCACTGTACCAAGTAATATTCAGCTCATACGGGCTGTATTTGCCGTCAGAATCAGTTCTATAAGAAATAAAACCGCCTTTTTCTATAGTTTCATACACAAGTTTTTCTATTTCATTATCAGGAAGTATTTCTTTCACAGGAAGCAATCCTATTCCATCGTGAGAATCAAGAAAATTAAAATATGTTGCCTGATCGGATACTTTCTGAATTGTTTGTGCCCATTTTGTGAGATAGGCTGTATTATTATTAATAAAAGCATGGTAAACCAGCGGCGGCAGTGCAAAGTTATACACCATCTGGGCTTCATCATATCCATTGCCAAAATACTGAATATTTTGTTCATGTGGAACATTAGTCTCTGTAATAAGAGCCACATAAGGGGCAACAGTGTCCAAAATCACTCTGAAAAGTTTGATAATTGCATGGGTTTGTTTCAAATGTATACAATCTGTCCCCAGCTCTTCCCACAGATAAGTAACAGCATCCAGTCTGACAAGATCGGCACCTCTTCTGACATAAGTCAGGAAAATATCTATCATTTTTAATAAAACCTTAGGATTATGGAAATTAAGATCCACCTGATCAGAGCTGAAAGTAGTCCAGACAAGTTTGGGGCCTTCAATCGTCTGAAATTCAGTGAAAAGAGGAGATGTTCGGGGTCTGATAATAAGCTTCAAATGATCTTCAGAAATCATCTCTTTAGTAGACAATACTATAAAAAAATGCTTAAAATCAGGATTACCATTTAAAAACTCCTGAAACCACTTACTTTTTGAAGAAATATGGTTAAATACACCATCAAACATCAACTTAAAGTCATAATTTAAATCTTCAATATCAGCCCATGTGCCAATATTTGGGTCCACTTCCTCAAAATCTTTTACGGAAAATCCTCTGTCCGAAGAATAAGGGAAAAAAGGGAGTATATGCACCGTATTAAATGAATTGCTAAAATAATCACGACAAAAGTCAGCAAGAACCTTCAGAGGTTTTTCCGAATTTTTCTTTACAATATCTCCGTATGTGATGAGGATAACATCCTCCAGACTGAAAATATCAGATCGATCAAAAGTTTTTTCCCATTCTATCAACTCTTGAGTTTTATGAGCATAGTAAACCTTCATTATTCTCTCAAGCTCAGGATACACTTGCCGGCTGACTTCTGAACCGTATAACAATGTAAGTATATTAATAATTTTTCTTTTGGAATCTATAGGTATTTCAAAAAGCGGCCGGTTGTAATCAGGCTCTATATTGTGTTTGTATCTGGGTTTATTCATAATCTAATCAGTTGCAAAACTATTAACTGCTTCATCTATATCGTGATAATAATTTAAAACTTTATCCAAATGTGTAATTTGTAAAATCTCCAAAACCCTCTTGCCCGGTGCAGCAAGCCTTATGTCTCCACCATTTGCCTTACATACAGAAATTTTTGATACCAAAGCACCTAATCCACTGGAATCAATAAAATTTGTTTCAGCAAGATTAATAATAATTTTATAAACAGACTTATTAACAACCTCGCTGATTTTATCCTTAAGTTCCGAGGAGCAACTGGCATCCAGTCTCTCGGGAATGTCAATAACAGCAACGGTATCATCTAACATATACTTGACATCAAAACTCATTTTTCGCCCCCCTGTTTGGCACAAGCTTTTAATTTAATCATTATTAATCACAATAACTGTATTTTACAAGCAAAAATTAATAAAAAACAATATAAAGTTATTGAACTATCGAGTAAAATATTGTAAAAGCATTTCAGAAACAAATCGGGGCCATAGCTCAGCTGGGA
>DDHP01000052.1:14888-15033 GCA_002338145.1 Deferribacteraceae bacterium UBA1873
TAATTGCTTTTCATCCCAATTGTTACACTTTTATTACAATTATAGTATATCAATATCATTTGCTGCAACATACTCAACATTTTATTAATCATAATTTTCAAAAAAATTTTTCAATTTATACTCCAAAATATTAATATACTAAGCA
>DDHP01000003.1 GCA_002338145.1 Deferribacteraceae bacterium UBA1873
ACTGCTCTACCCCGCGTCAGCGAGTGCTCAATATAGCTAATTTATTTTATTTGTCAACAGGAAAATTTTTATTAACAACATTCCATGGTAAATCATTTTTTTCCAAAACTTCTTTGACGGATTGAACGCACAGTCCGGCCATCTCCTTACGTGCAGTTTCTGTTGCACTTCCTATATGAGGCAGTAAAATAACATTGTCCATACTAAGTAGTTTTTCGTTTACCGAAGGTTCGAATTCATATACATCAAGACCTGCGTATGCTATATCACCATGTGCCAATGCTTCGGCAAGATCGGATTCTCTTGCAATTTCACCCCTTCCAAGATTGATAAAGACAGAAGAAGACTTCATTCTTTCGAATTCCTTTTTCGTGAACCGGTGTTTTGTGGATGTATTCAGCGGGGCGGTCACTACAAGGAAATCAGACTTTTCCAACAGATATTCAAATGTCACATATTTGGCATTAATCAGATTTTCTTCGTGTCTTTTTCTGCTCCTTGAGTTGTATATGACATTCATTTTAAAATTTCGTGCAAAATTCCCCAAAGTCTGCCCGATTTTGCCGAACCCGAATATCCCCAGTGTCTTGTTTTGCAAACCTTGCCCAAGAAAGAGTGTTGGCTCCCATCCTTTAAATTTGCCCTGCCTGACAAACTTGTCAGCTTCAACGATTTTTCGTGCGGCGGAAATCATGAGAGCAAACCCCAATTCTGCAGTGGCTTCAGTTAAAACGTGAGGAGTATTGCACACTACGATTTTTTTCTTCGAGCAGTGATCAACGTCTATATTGTTAAAACCAACGGCATAATTTGCCACAACTTTTAGATTTCCTGCATTTTCAAGCAGCTCTGCATCGATTTTATCCGAAAGCATGGAAATAATTGCATCAGCATCAAATAATTCCTTTTGCAATTCATCTCTTCTGATAGGTTCTGACGATTTGTTATACACCAGATTATAATTTTTAAAAGATTCCTCTATGTCGAAAGGAAGCTTTTTCGTAACGATTACTTTTTTCATCTGTATTTTTTCCTCCTGAAAAGATCTGTCCTCTTGGAAATAATCCTATCCACAAAAAGTATACCATCCAGGTGGTCTATTTCATGTTGAAGCACAACTGCCTCAAAATCTTCCGTTTCAATTACTTTGTCATTAAAATTCTCATCCTGATATTGAACCATAACTTTTCTGGCCCTATTGACATTTCCTGTGTAGTCAGGAACACTCATACATCCTTCCCTAAACTGCATAATGCCTTCCCATTTAACAACTTCGGGATTTATAAGAACAAGCTTGCCATGATGATTTTCACATTTTTTGTTTTTAGAAGCATCTATGGCAATTACTCTGTAAAGTTCACCTATCTGAGGGGCTGCAATACCCACAGAATGTGATGAAGCATCCATGGTATCCACCAAATCCTGCACTATTTTTTTCACTTCCTCAGATAATACAGGAACCTCTTTGCAATGCTCTTTTAGCCTTTCATCTGGATAGATAACGATTTCCCTAACAGCCATACCTAAAACTCGTACGTTTCAATTTGTCTTATATGTATATCCGTACCCATATTTTCAGAAATCTCTTTAAGCTCAGGAACCCATTCTTCCTCTCTGTAATTTTCAGGTACCAGAATTTCAAGCACCATGATATATATAGGTTTTTTTTCTTTTCCTGCAACCTTTGTTTGTAAATCAATAATATTGATGTTTTTATCCCTTAAATATTCCGCCACACTGTGAACAATACCCGGCTTATCAGAGCCATAAACCGAAACTATATATGAGTTTCCATTGGCAAATGTTGCATCGGAACCGTTCATACTTCTGACACTTATAGAAATATCTTCAAGATCTGAAAACATTGCGCTGATATCATCTTCAGAATAGTTATTAGAAGAACTCACAATAAGAATCATAGAGAAAAAACCCCTCAACAGAGTGGAGCTGGAATCCTCAAGATTGAATCCGTTGTCGTAAAGAACTTTTGAAACATCCGCCACAATACCGTACCTGTCTTTGCATACAAAAGTTAACGCATAGTATTTCTTGTCTGAGTCTTTCATTTTCACACCTCGAAATAAGAACTGGTTAAAAACCTATCTATTGTTTCATTGGTATTTATACCATACTTTTTATCATTAAGCGGGCATATTATAGACTTGTAAGCAATATTTGTCACTACATTATAACTTTCCAGATCAAAAAGATATGGCTCACACTTTCTTTTTTCGCAGTCTGTAATCACCATGACCACTGGCCGGGTGGGGTCTTTTTTATTGGTTTCAAAAACAATGGCAAGTTCTCCAGTGTCCAGTAAAACAAGTGTTCCAACCGGATATATCCCCAAGATATCCACAAAAAATTTCACCAGTATTTTGTTAAAATGGGTACCTGACCAGCCAAAAAGCAATTTCATTGCTTTTGACGGGATCATACCTTTATGATAAATGCGGTCACTTGTAATTGCATCGTAAACATCTACAATTGCACTAATTTTGCCATATTTTGTTATCTCGTGATCCTTAAGGCCTTCGGGATATCCCGCTCCGTCAGAACGCTCATGATGCTGCAAAACACACTTATATGCAGCCTCAGGAAACCATTTATATTGTTTTACTATATCATAGCCATACTCCACATGTTTCTTTATTAACTCATACTCACTGTCAGTAAGTTTTCCAGGCTTATTTAAAACATTATCAGGAATCATCATTTTACCTATATCATGAAACAGGCCTCCTAAACCTATTATTTTTAATTCATCCGAATCCATCCCCAGTTTTTTGCCTAATGAAATATTTAAAACCGAAACATTAATAGAATGGGTAAATGTATAATCGTCAAAACTCTTGAGCCTTGTAAGACTTGCTGTCAGTGCCGGTTTCTTAAAACAGCTGTCTACAAAGCTGTTCACAATAAATTTTGCTGTTTCCGAATCAGCTGTTTTCCCCGATCTGACATCAAGAAACATATTTTTTGTCGCCTTTTGTGCAAAACTGTGAATACGTTGCAAATACTCTACTTCTTCAATTGTAGGAGCAAACTCTCCGACATCTCGTTGTTTTGCTTCTCTCAAGAGTGTGTCATTTATACTTTTTGTATCAAGTTCTCCTTCACTCTCACCAAAATTATCTATTTCAACATCTTCCTTTTTAATAAAAACATATCTGACACCATAATTTTTCAAAGTGGTAATATCATTAATACTTTTAACAGAACCTCCAAAAAAGGGAAGTTTCAACCATGCTTTATCACAGCTAAGGATATTCATTCCCACTTTAAGATCATCGACATGTATTCTGTGCATAATAGCCCTTTTCACTATACTTGACATCGCTGCATTATAGTTTATTATAAACATATATAGACAAAAAATAAAGGTAGATGACAATGTTTGAATTATTTACAGATAGAGCGAGACGGGTAATTCTTTATTCGCGGGAAGAAGCTGAAAAATTACTTCAGCCTTATATCGATACAGAGCATCTGTTGATAGGTATACTGAAAGAGCGTACCGGTGTATCTGCAGAAATTTTTAATCGTAGAGGTATAAATGTCATGCTTTTGATTTCCGATATAAAAAGCATGACAGAGGAAGGCAAAAATTTAATGATTAAAGGAAGTCTTCCTTTTAGTCCTAATGCAAAAAAAGTGCTTGAATACTCTATAGAAGAAGCACGTATCTTGAAGCATAAAAATATCAATCCCGAGCACATCCTTCTGGGAATTCTGAAACTCAAAAAAGGGAAAGCCTCCCTTGTCCTTAAAAAACTTGGTTTTGATTTAATTTCTATGAGAGATGAAGTAAAATACCTCTCAAAAGAAGATAACACAGCAACAAAAATTTCCACGCCCACAATAGATGAATTCGGTAAAGACCTTACAAATTTGGCTTCGCAGCACTCACTTGACCCTGTAATAGGCAGAGACAGAGAAATTGACAGACTTGTCCAAATATTATGCAGACGTATAAAAAATAATGCTGTACTTCTTGGCGAGCCTGGAGTCGGCAAAACAGCAATAGTGGAAGGGCTTGCCCAAAAAATGATATCCGACGATGCCCCGGAGATTTTAAAAAATAAACGTTTAATTTCTCTGGATGTGGGGACACTGGTTGCCGGAACCAAATATCGTGGTCAATTCGAAGAGCGTATGAAAAATATTCTGAAAGAGATTGAAAGTGCCGGAAACATTATAATCTTTATCGATGAAATCCACACAATAGTAGGAGCTGGGGCAGCAGAGGGCTCTGTTGATGCATCAAATATGTTGAAACCGGCACTTGCCCGTGGCGATTTTCAGTGCATTGGAGCTACCACTTTAAGCGAATACAGAAAGCACATGGAAAAAGATGGGGCTTTAGAGAGGCGTTTTCAATCTATTATCGTGGCACCTCCTGATAATGAAGAAACTTATGAAATACTAAAAGGATTGAGAAAACATTATGAAGACTTCCACAAGGTATTTATCCCTAATGAAATTTTAAAAGAAACAGTTTACCTGACAGACAGGTACATTACTGACAAATTTCAGCCGGATAAAAGTATAGATGTTATTGATGAAACGGCCTCAAGAGTTAAGCTGAGACATGCGCTCATGCCGGATGATCTTCTGAAATTGAAAGAACAGATTGATACTCTCAAAGAAAATAGAAAGCAATATATAGAAACAGACGATTTTATCAAAATTGAGAAATATTCTTCGGAAATAGAACGGTATGGTGAGCTTTATAGGATGAAAGTGGAGGAATGGGAAAGTGCTACAAAAGATAACTGGCCAACACTTAATGAAGACAACATAGCTGAAGTTGTTTCCATGATGACAGGCATTCCTGTAAGAAAACTGACGGAAGAAGACACTCATAAAGCAAATCATATTGACCGTGAGCTAAAGAGTTACCTTATAGGCCAAGATGAAGCAATCGATACTATCTCTAAGTCAATCAAGCGTAGTTTTGCTGGTGTTAATAATCCGGAGCAGCCTATAGGCTCTTTTATTTTTCTGGGGCCAACAGGGGTAGGAAAAACTGAGCTTGCAAAACGTATTGCAGAAACTCTGTTTGGCAGCACTGATGCCATGATTAGAATTGATATGAGCGAATTTATGGAAAAATTCAATGTTTCCAGATTAATAGGCGCACCCCCGGGGTATATTGGATATAACGAAGGCGGAAAGCTAACCGAAGCTGTAAGGAGAAGACCTTATTCTGTCATACTTTTTGATGAAATCGAAAAAGCACATCCGGATGTGCTAAACATATTGCTGCAGATATTAGATGACGGCTTTATAAATGATAATCTTGGTCATACAGTAAATTTTAAGAATACCATTATCATTATGACTTCCAATTTAGGTACTAAAACCAGCCTTGCCAATAAAAGCCTTGGTTTTACCAACGATAATGCAAAGGAAATAGACTACAAAACATTCCGAAATAATTCGTTAAGGGAGCTAAAAGAGCAATTCCCCCCAGAATTTGTCAACAGGCTGGACGGTTTAATAGTGTTTAAGCCTTTAACAAAAGAAGTGCTGTTTGATATTATCGACCTGCAGATAGAGCAGGTCAACGCAAGAATTGCCAAACTTGGTAAGCAAATAAAAATTAATGACGATGTTAAGGAATTTATACTTTCAAACGGCTACGATTACCAGTTTGGAGCAAGACCGATACGCAGACTGATACAAAGCCATATCGAAGACAAATTAAGTGAGGTTTTGTTGGAAGGAAAATATTCAAAAAGAAAAAACCTGCGCGTTATGGTGAAAAATGGTAAGATTGTCTTCAGATAAAAAAATTGCCATTTTAGGCGCGGGTGCTGTGGGAAGTTTTTACGGCGGCATACTGGCCAGAAGTGGTTTTGATGTCACATTCATAGCAAAAGGCAGACAGCTTGAGGCTTTTAAGCAAAGCGGCCTTACAATAAAAAGCTATAAGTACGGTACGTTTAACCTTAAAATCAAAGCAGTCCCCCAACTTGAGGGCAACTATGATATAATCATCGTTGCAACAAAATCTGAGGATACGGAAAAAGCCTGCCGAAATATAAACGAGCATTTGAGCAAACAAGGGTGCGTTGTTTCTTTTCAGAACGGGGTTGATAACATCAAAACAATACAACAATTTACAGATATTAGCAGAATCATACCCGCATGTATTTATGTCGGTTTAACCGTTGAATCACCCGGTACAGTAGTTCATTCAGCTGAAGGGCTGATAACGTTCGGTCCTGTTGCAGAAACGGATATTGCTTATATAAACATTTTAAAAGGCATCTTTGATAAAGCAGGCCTGGATTACAAAGTTGATGACAACATACTCTTGGCCCAATGGAAAAAATTGTTGTGGAACTTAGCGTTTAACCCTCTTTCAGCGATCCTTGAGGCAACATGTGGTCAGCTTTATGGGAATCACTCCATAAGGACTCTTATGGGAAAGATTATAGATGAAGGTGTACGTGCTGCCTCGAAAGAAGGTATACAAATACCGAGTCAATATGTTTCAGCAGTCCCGGATAGTGCAAAAAATCTTAAGAATTTTAAAACCAGTATGTTTCAGGATATACAAAAAGGCAAAAGCCCTGAAATAGATGGTATTATAAAACCTGTAATTGACAGACTGGAATCTGCACCTTACTGCGAAACACTTTATAGTATTCTGGCATTTAAATACGGGGGGAAATTTATTTATACTCCGAAATTAACTGTAGATATGATTGTTGAAAACGACAAATCCGAAATTCTTCTTATCAAAAGAAAAAATCCACCTCATGGATGGGCACTCCCCGGCGGTTTTGTTGATTATGGTGAAAAAGTGGAATCAGCTGCTGTACGGGAATTGGCTGAGGAAACAAATATTATAGTAAACACCGAAGAAATAAATTTACTTGGCGTATATTCTGATCCTGCCAGAGATCCCAGAGGACATACAACAAGCATTGTATATTATGTAATATCATCTCATAAACCTAAAGCTGCGGACGATGCAGCAGAGACAGCTTTTTTTGAAAAAGATAAACTACCTTCAGAAATAGTATTTGATCATAAGCAGATTTTATCTGACTATTTCCGGAAAAAACACCATGTTGACAATTAAGTCGGCTTGATTAAAATTTTTCTATTGTTCATAACAAGCCTGTTTTCCAGAAAAAGCTTAACTGCTTCAGGATAAATTTCATGTTCTTTCTTCAGGATTCTTTCCGAAAGACTCTTTTCCGTATCAGAGTCCATAACTTCCACAGCTTTTTGCAGAATAATAGGGCCGTGATCTATTTTTTTGTCAACAAAATGGACAGTACATCCGGTAATTTTTACGCCATATTCCAAAGCCTGTTTTTGGGCATTCAAACCGGGGAAGCTGGGTAAAAGAGAAGGGTGGATATTAAGTATCCTGTCTTTAAAAGCCTCAACAAAATCAGAAGACAATATTCTCATATATCCTGCAAGACAGACTACATCTACCTCCGACTGTTTCAAAATATTTACTATACTTTCATCATATGCTTGCCTGTCGTGAAAATCAGCGGGATTTACATATAAAGCATTAATACCTTCCTGTCTGGCAAATAAAAGCCCCGGAGCCTCACTGTTATTGCTTATTACCTGTGAAATAAAAGCATTTCTGATTTTCCCTGTTCTTATTGCATTGTATATTGCCTTAAAATTACTTCCCCTTCCACTAAGGAGTACGCCTATTTTTTTCAAAAATCCACTCCGTTTAGCCTTACAGAAGCATTATCTGTTACCACTCCAATTTCATATAAACTTATTTCTCCGGAAGCATTGAAATTCCGCATTTTTTCAGCATTTTCCTTCGCTACCACAACAACCATTCCTATACCCATATTAAAAACCTTATAAAGCTCTCTCATCTCACCTTCGTAATATTTCATTATAAAGTTATAGCACGTGGGGATATCGTACGTATCGGGATATATATCGACACCGAGACCATCGGGCAATATCCTGGGAATATTTTCATAAAAACCACCACCGGTTATATGAGCAAGGCCTTTGACTACCACTCCTGAGTTTACAAGAAAGTTAACATCATCAACATAAATTTTTGTAGGGACAAGAAGACTTTCCCCCAATGTCATTTTATCGTCAATTTTTTCAGAATAGCTCAACCTTTTGTCTTTTATAATTTTTCGCAGAAGAGAGTAACCGTTACTGTGGAATCCACTAGATGGCATCCCAAAAACCACATCACCCTTTTCTATATCTTTGCCGTCAATAATAGCAGTTCTATCCACTATACCTACAGAGAAACCTGCAATATCGAAATCACCCGGGTTATACATCCCGGGCATTTCAGCTGTTTCTCCGCCGAGAAGAGCAGTACCTGCTATTTCACATCCCCTGGCAATACCTTTGACAACTTCGGTCATGACATCCAAATCAAGTTTGGCAGTTGCAAGATAGTCCAAAAAAAACAGGGGTTTTGCCCCTGTAACGACAAGATCGTTAACACACATTGCAACGAGATCGACACCCACCGAATCGTATTTGTTTAAATCAAGTGCCACTTTCAATTTTGTGCCCACTCCGTCTGTAGAAGAGCACAAAACCGGCTCTTCCATCCCGGCTAACTCTTGCCCAAGAGCATAAAAACCGGCAAAGCCACCTATTTCAGAAGGGACATTATTGTTAAAAGTTCTTTTTACAAAAGGTTTAATTCTTTTGACAAATTCATTTCCTGACTCTATATCTACGCCTGAAGACTTATAGTCCATGCTTCTACTCATCTTCTCCGCTATTTTCTTTGAGTTTCTCTATCTCTTCGAGGATAAGCTTTTCTGATAAATCCGGGACCACTTCCCATATAGCCTTTTCAAGATTTTTATACAGCGCCTGCCTGACAGCCTCCTTCAAAAAATCACCGTCCAATACTTTTTCTACAGCGCTTTGCACAATATTTTCATCTATCTCAACCTTATATTCTCCAAGAACTTCCCTTAAAGCATCAACGATTGTACCTTTGTCCATATAAATATTTTCTGTTTTTTCTTCTCCCGGAACTTCATTTTCACCCAAATCCTCAGATTCAAAATCTTTCGCAACATCCTCAAAAGAGATTTCATTAGAAATTTCCGGTATTTCCTCTTCACCATACGGTTCTTCAATCTCATCGTCGCTCTCTTCTGCCAGATCGGAAAGAGCCTCGCTCAAACCAGCCGTCTCATCCATCTCATCGGATTCAGTTTCATCTTCATCAGATATACTTTCTTTCTCAAACTCCAGCTCCACTTCTGCATCGGCTTCTACCTCTTGTAAGCCGTCAAAAAACTTATCTAAATTATCTCCGCCAATGCCTTCCTCACCAGGTACCCCGGAAGCATCTATACCGAAATCATCTTCAGAACTTTTAACTTCATCAACGATGGATTCCCCTTCTTCTTCATCTGCATAATCAATATCGTCGTTTTGCTCGCCTTCCTTTTCAGACAACGGCATTTCTGCGCCTGCCTCTGTTTCTTCAGAATATTCTTCAACAGTCGGGGATTCTGCTTTTGTATCTGATTCATCAAAATCTTCCATTTCCAATGAAGAATCTTCAATTTTATTATCTAATTCGCTTTTTTCGTCTAACACATCTACTTCTTCGGATAAATACTCATCATCTCTTTCATCTTCAGGCGTTGAATAGTCAAGATTCTCATTCTCTTCAACCTGTTCGGCGGTCACCGTAGCTTCCTCTTCAGGTTCAGAGTACTCGGATTGCTTCTCCTCATCTATACTTGCCATCAATTCTTCAATTGCTTCATCCTTTTTATCGGACTCAATTTGCCGGCCAGTTTCAGCCATATTGTCCTTTGACTGGGAAAAAGCTTCAAGCTTTTCCTCTAAAGAAGTTGAGTTAAAGGGTTTCACGATAAAATCATCTGCACCGGTTTTCTCAACTGCACTCTCATCCATTTTGTCAAAAGCGCCCACAAGAAGGATTATTTTGACTTCGGGTAGCCCGCCTTTCAATTCTCTTATAAAATCCCGTGTCTTTACACCTTCCAGCTTATTATCCAGTAAAATAATATCAGGTTTGCTCTCTTTGATTTTACTCCTGGCATCCTCAGCAGAAAAAACCTTGTTCACGGAATACTTATCTGTATCCACAGAAAGGTCAATAACCCTATGGATTGTTATACTGTCATCAATTAACAGGATTTTATAACTCATAAACTGCCCCTATAATTTTTTCTACATCTATTAAATAACAGGTTTCATTGTTTTCAGATTTCACAGCTCCTAATATTGGTTTTACCATAAATAATTCTTTTTCAAAAGGAATTATTTTATCTGCATTTTCAATTGATTCAACTTTTTCCACCTGAAGAGCAACGATTTTTTCCCCATGTTCAATAAATATTATATCCCCTTTTTCCGTCTTTTCATCAAAAAAAAGCAAACCAAAATTAACTACCTTAAAATCATCCAACTCTTTCTCAACTTCCTTGTACGGGGCTATGTGTAAAACATTTTTAATGTCAACAAGAAATTTGTAATTTTTCTCTCTAAGCGTTAGCCCTTTCAATCATTACTCCCTTGACTTTTTCCATAATCGATTGTTCGCGTATCGGTTTTATTATAAAATCATTGGCTCCGAGTTCCATTGCCTTCATTCTGTGCTTTTCTGTTGCCCTGGATGTTAATACAAAAATATGCGTTAGGTTATCCCCTTTAATTGTTCTGATGTGCTCTATAAGCTCATAACCGTTCATGGAAGGCATTTCGAGATCTGTAATTACCAAATCATAACGTTTGGTTTCGAGCTTTCTCAGTGCATCCACACCGTCCACAGCTTCGTCGACATAGTATTCGTCCGAAAGCAGCTTCGCCAAATATTTTCTGACACTGATAGAATCATCCACAATAAGAATACTGTTGGAGATATAATTGATGCCTTTTGTTTTTTTCTCAGGGCCGGTGTCCCTTTTATAAGTAATAGTACCACTTTTTGTTTCCATAAGTTTTATCGTATCGATAATAAATCTTACTTCTCCCTGAGGCCCTATATTTGCACCCGCAAAGTAAGACAGACCGCTGAGAAAACTGCCCATTTTTTTGGTAACGGCTGTTTCTCTGCCAATAAGCCCATCAACAGTCAGTATGTAACTTTTTCGTGGGCCGTCTACAAGTATTCCAATATCTCCCTCTTTGAAACTTGCCAGGGACGTCTGTTTAATAAGTGTTCCCAAATCGTGAATTTCATAGATATCACCACGAACCTCATAGAAATAATGGTTTCCTATTTTTCTGATTTCGTCCGGATGAATTTCAAACGTTTCATGAACACCTATAATAGGAATTGAAAACAACTGTTTATTTTCTTTTAAAACAAGGTAATCCGCTATTAAAAGTGTAATAGGAACATTTAATATAAATGTGGTACCTTTGCCCTTTTCACTGTTTACATAGATTGAGCCCCCCAAAGATTCAATCTTTTTCTTCACAGCATCAAGCCCAACCCCTCTGCCGGACACATCACCGGCATCAGTCTTTGTGGAAAAACCTGGGTGGAATATTAAATCCATTACTTTATCAGCTCTTATATTATCTGCATCATATCTGGCTAAAATACCCAGTTCAACAGCTTTGTCCTTCAACTTTACCGAATCTATACCTGCTCCGTCATCGGATATTTCAAACACGATTATATTACTCTCTCTGCTTGCACTCAGATTAATTACGCCTTCTTCGTTTTTGCCGTATTTTCTCCTTGTTTCTCTGTCTTCAATACCATGGGATACAGCATTGCGGATAATGTGGATAATTACTTCATTGAGGGCGTCAATAAGGGATTTGTCAAGTTCAATATTTTCACCGGATAGGTTAATATTCACCAACTTATTTTCAGAAATTGAAGCAGTTCTTGCCGTCCTGAGTGCAATATTAAAAAGCCTATCCACAGGAACCATTCTGATATCTGTAAGATTTCTCTGAAGGGAATCTGTGATTTTTCCTATATAATCTGTTTCCTCGGTAAAGTAAGCAAAATTAGTGAGTATATCGCTGATAATTGTTACAATATCATTGCCAATTTCCGCCAATCTTCTGGAAAAGATGTTAAAGTCATCGTACCTGTCGAACTCTATTTCACTGAAATCTGCAAATGTTGGATCTTCAGTAGTGATTATTTCCCTAAAATTTTCCGTAGAATATGCATATTTCTCCTCAAACTCTTTAATGATATCCATAAGCCTGTTTTTGGTATATTCTAGGTCTACGCCAAGGTCTCTAAGCGCATGTACCCTGTCCTCCTGTTTGTTTTTGTTGGTAATCAGTTCTCCGACAAGATTTAACAGGTTATCCAGTCTCTCCAGGCGAATCCTAATAAACTCATCTGAATATGAGGTGTCTAAAGTTGTATTGTATTTTTCATCCGCCTTTTCAAGGATTGCTTTTCTCGTTGTAGACTCTTCGCTTTCGGTTTTTTCCTTTTGCTCCTCAGTCAGTTCTGAACGTTCTGCATCTATTTCTTCTGTTTGTTCCTCATATTTTTGCTGCTTATGCTCAAAAGATATATTGTCTTTTAACATCGTCTCGAAATCATCCGTTTCCTGTTCGTTGAGATCTCGTTTGTTTTGATTAATTAACCCATTGAATTTTTCCACAAAATCAAGGAGAAAAGTCACAAGCTTGGCATCCGGAGTAATCTCTCCTTTTCTGAGCTCATCAAGAATATCTTCCAGTGAATGTGCAATATGAGCAACATTCCTAAAACCAACCATTGCTGCTGAGCCTTTAACTGTATGAGAACTCCTGAAAAGTTCATCGATCACAGACCAATTCCCCGGATCCCGCTCAAGCACAAGGAGGCCATTTAGTATGGCCTCAAAGTGCTCTGCACTCTCCATCAGAAAGAAATCCACAAGTTCTTTTTTGTTTATTTTAGCCATAATTACACTTTAAATTTATTAACAGCCTCTTTGAACATGTCCGCAAGCTGGGACAGTGTTGAGACAGTCATATTAGTCTTTTTAACGTCTTCAGATGTAGTTTCGGAAATTTTTCTGACTCTCTCTATACCTTCTGCAACTTCTTCAGCTTCATTGTATTGTTTTTCAATCTCTCTATATATACTGTTGATAGAGTTTTTGGCATTATCCAAAGATTCATTAATTGTTTTCAGAGATTCACCGGTGTTTTCAGCCATATCCGTACTCTTTTCAACATTAACAGTACTTTCTTCAACAAGTTTGACGGTATCAGCGGTTTCAGTCTGAATCCCTTTAATCAGGTCGGCAATTTCTTTCGTAGCAGTATTACTTCTTTCCGCCAGCTTTCTGATTTCATCGGCAACAACAGCAAAACCATGTCCGTATTCACCTGCTCTTGCAGCCTCAATAGCTGCGTTTAAAGCAAGAAGGTTTGTCTGGTTGGAAATATCACTAATAACATCGGTGATTTCCCCGATTTCCATTGATCTTTCACCAAGTGTCTTAACTTTTTTACTGGCCAGTTGAGAATATCTTCTAACACTAAACATAGACTCAATTGTTTCATCAATAACTGATTTACCTTCCTGAGCCATATTAGCGGCATTTTCAGTAACATTAACAGTTTCCTGAGCTTTGTCGGCAATTTCTCTACTCAATGACCGGAATAACTGCATTTTTTCGTTAATGGACTCAAGTTCGTTAATCTGAGTTGCAGCACCTTCACTGGTCTTTTCTGCCGATTGCAAAAGTTCTTCGGTAGCACCAACAATTGAATCACCGGCATTTTTAATATCCTCAATAAGTTCTTTCATGCTTTCGGTCATCATATTAAAGGCATCCGCTACAGAACCAAGTTCATCTGCAGTAACTTCAGCCTCAACAGTTAAGTCACCTTCGGCTGCATCCGAAACTGTATCCATCAATCTAACAATCTGTCTCTGCATTCTCTGGCGGTCATCTTCTGTCTGTATATATCCGGAAATCCTGTCAAGCATTTCATTAAAACCCTGGACGAGACCACCCAGCTGATCGTTTCTTTCGGCACCTGTTTGCACCCTGACTTCATAATTACCGTCTCTTACCTGTTGCATACTTTTTGACAGGTCAAAAACTGGCGAAAACAGTTTACGAAAACCAAAGTACGAAATAATAGTCAAAACCAAAGCAATTAAAGCGGTTATACCTATAGAATAAGTACGTGCCTGATGAAGGCCCTGCAGCATATATTGCTTATCTTTCAAAAAACCTACAACCATTCTGAAATTTCTATAATAAACCGTATTGAAGGAAGCAAGATAGACATTTTCGTTAAAAGTGATTTCAGTTTCAAAAGCTTCTTTTTCCGGTATTTTTTCACTGATTTTATTGTAAATCTGGTCAAGGTTTTTGTTTTCTGAAGGTATAATCTCCGAATTGTTTACCAGAGGTGACATCAAAAGATTGCCTTCCATGTCATAGACTACTGTAAAACCACGATTTTCAATACTATTTTCACCTTCATGGCAGCTGGAGCAGTCTTTCCTGGCTGGCTCGTGAAATTTATGTTTTGTAAATTCCCTGTTGGCATATGAAAGCAGATAATCCCCGCTTGCCAAAATTGCAATATTGCCAACCTTGTCACCATTATATGTTAAAGGAGTATAATAGATAACATAAGGCAAGTCCTTGGTTAGATATGGCTCAAAAAATATTTCGCCCGCCTCAAGTGTTTCAGAGGGCATAATAATCTTTTTAAAGTTAGGCATCTGTTGGCTAAATCTTTTATAATATGTCAATGCGTTACTGTTTTCATCAAGAATTGCAGCACCTTCAATAATCTCAGATTCAGTAACAAGTTCTTCAAGAAAGCGGGAGCTTTGGACCATATTCCCTTTCCTGGCAACTTCCTCCCCCAGAAAGGGAATAAGGGAAATGGTTTTAAGCCTTCTCTCAAAACTTTCATCGTGCTCGTGCAAAGCATCACCAAAGTTTCCAATACGTGTGGTAATATCGTCATAAATGTTGTTGATTGTGCCTGTTTTTGACCGGTTGTAAACAAGCACCGCCCCAAGAGTAGCTGCAATAAAAATACCCAGGATAACCACAACCAGAATTTTTAGTTCAAGTGTTGTTTTAGAGGTTTTTTCTGCCATAAGGTTCTCCTTGTTAGTTCGTTCTAAAATGAAAAAAAACTTTACTTATATCCAGAACTCCATATGATTTTTCATCTATGTTAATAAATCCGGAAAAAAGACCCTCCGCCTCTTTATCGGCATAGTCCTGTTCTCTGACGTTTATTATTTGGGCTGCCTCATCAACTAACAGGCCGATATATTCATTTTCAGTTTCTGTAATAACATATCTGCTTAAATCTGTTTTCCTCACAGTGTCAATTCCAAACTCTACTCTGATGTCAATTATGGGTACTATTTCACTTCTCAGATTAACTACGCCCAACACATGGTCTCCGGTACCGGGGACACTTTCAATTGTTTTATCCAGGTCAATAATTTCCTTGATTTCTCTAACATTAATCAGAAACGAATAGTCACTCAGTTTACATAACAGGTACCTGGCAACAATCCGTTCTTCAGGATCTTCAATTTCTCCTTTAACTTTTTTAAGAAGTTGGTCTTTTAGCAATTTAACAGATCCTTAACAGTTTTTACCATTTCATCCATTTCAAAAGGTTTAACTAAATATTCGTCAGCCCCTTGTTTTTTACCCCAGAATTTGTCACTTTCCTGATCTTTAGATGTAACAATCACAACCGGAGTGTCTTTCAGGTTCTCGTCTTTCTTAACCTGCCTGCATATCTGATATCCATTTTTGCCGGGCATAATTATGTCCAAAATTATGCAATCAAAGCTATCTCTTTTAATTGCATCCAACGCTTCATCTCCGTCTTTCGCTTCTGTAACGTCAAAACCGGCACTTTTCAAAGCGCTTGACATCATTTCGCGCTCTGTGGAACTGTCATCTGCTAATAATACTTTTACCATTTTACACACCCCTTATATTTTTATAAATCCTGTCAATATTAGTGTGCCAAGTGAATTTTTGGCCATTTGTGTATTATTTCCAAAAAGCTTTAATATTTGCCCTACATTTCTTTTACCATCACAGAAAGAGAGAATCTTTCTTTCAAGTTCGTTAAACTTGCCCTCTGTTTGGCCTACTGCCTGGGGGATAAGGTTGTCGTCATAAATAATTTTGTTAATTTCAGCTTTTTCCTTCAAGTAATCATTAAACCCAGACTGTAGATTATCCACACTAATATAAACAGAATTCACAACATTTTTATTGTCGAAGGATTCAGTTGTGAAATACCTGGACTCTTCAAGATTTAGTGCTGAATTAATCATATCAAAAATATAATATTCAAATGTGCTTTGTATCTGAGCATCACTTATATTCATAGTTTTAAGCTGTTCGTATATTTCTAAAAATGTTTCAGATTTAAAAAGAGATATACCTGTAACATGCTGAAAAATTTCAGAGACCTGTTCTACACCGGACTTGCTACATTTTGTAAAAAATAATTTTCCTTCTTTGAAGCTAAAACTGAATATTTTCTCAAAATTAAAGACATTCAGAACCCCCTCCCCGCTTTTCATAACATTTATCAAATCTTCCAATTCAGGGTGTTCTCCTTTTACTTCAGCTCTTTGGTATTCTGTTTCGAGTTGAATCATTTTTTGAATTATCTTCCTCAGATGGGGTTGGAGTGATTTTATAATCTTCGATTCCAAATCCGGTGTTTCTCCTGTTAAGATAGGAAGTTCTGACTCTTTTTCAACGCTCTCCTTTATTACAGCTTTTTCCTCTATTTTTGCTTCAGGAATAAAAGATTCTTCTTCCAAAACGGCTGAAACCTGTTCATCTTTTGCTCCGAGCATTTCTTCCATTTTTTCTATTATTTCGTCAGGCTGAAAAGGTTTTGGGATATAGTCGATGTTTGCAAACTTGGCAATAAATTTTTCACCTACATCTTCTGCTTTGGAAGTTATAAGCAAAATAGGAATATCGAGCTTCAATTCATTTCTGACTATTTTACAAAAATGAAAACCGTTGAGTTTAGGCATTATAAAATCCAGAAGAATAATATCGGGGTTGTAATTTTTTACAAGCTCGAGTCCTTCTTCCCCATTATCGGAAAGCTTCAGGTCGTATTCATTATCATCAAATATCATTTTAAAAAGTCTGTGCATTGTCTCGCTATCGTCGATAGCTAAGATTCTTGTCGGCATATCCGCCCTCTTATTACAAATTTGCTATATTTTAATAAAATATAGTTGTATTTTACAACAATTATAGCATAGATATAAATATTTCAAATAAAAATCAATTAAACTTTTCAGCAATAAGCTTTTCTACAGAATCAGGAACGAATTTCCCTACATCTCCGCCTAGCCTGGCAATCTCCCGAATCATACTTGAACTCAGGAAGATATAGCTCATATTGGGCATCAGAAATACTGTTTCACATTTTTCGTTGAGCTGTCTGTTCATAAGGGCGAGCTGGAGTTCATACTCAAAATCGGAAACAGCTCTTAAACCCCTTAAAAGTACATTTATCCTTTTCTTCTGCATGAAATTGGCAAGCAGACAGTTAAACGGTTCAACATTTACATTCGGCAGATGTTCTGTAGCACTGATGGTGGAGCTAACACGTTCCTCAAGTGTAAAAAGAGGATTTTTACCGGGATTCTCTGCTATGGCCACAAGCAGATGATTAAACATCTTTGCGCCGCGCTCAATAATATCAAGATGACCGTTGGTAAGAGGATCAAA
>DDHP01000091.1 GCA_002338145.1 Deferribacteraceae bacterium UBA1873
CGGGATATCCAGATATTGATGTCTTTTGGTATAATTTTTACTTCATAGTCATTACCGCAGGAAAGCGTCAAAAGCTGCGAGTGGAAAAAATCATAGTCCATCGAAATGTCCTCATTGCGAGTTGCCGATTCCTCCACATCGCTATTTACTGAAAACACCTGAAATTCATCATCCCACGTGACACCAGTGCGAGCAAGCCTGCCAAAGCTGGTTATAGTTCCATCCGGGAGTTCCACATCAAAACGCTCGTATGGTTCATATACCCATGCATCGCCCAGTCTCAGTAGCTCGCATACCGTCCGGTTGTCCGAGCAGTACCCTGCATAATACAGAAAGGTGCCAGTTAATAAAATATTGACTCTAAAAATTTTATGTGAAATATTCTCAGTGATGATAAAATTATACAAATTTATACTTTATTCTTTTGTTGTATACATTCTGATAATTAACTCCTGCACTTTTTTTACGACTTTTAATCCGAAAGCGCTAATCAACCCCTTTTACTTAAAATCAAGGACTGTCAGCTGCTACTTTCTTGCAAAACATATTGTTTTAGAAGCAGGTATTTATCTTGCAAAAGCTTCCAAGTCTGAAATTAACGAATTAGTAAACAAATATTCCAAAAGATACGGAATAGATCCAAAACTTGTTAAAGTAATGATAAAAATTGAGTCCAAATACAATCAGTATGCAATTTCAAGAACCGGAGCAATGGGGCTTATGCAGATAATGCCACTTACATTCAGTGAAATGGGATTCCAAGACCCTTTTGATGCCGAACAGAATATTCACGCGGGGATAAAATACTTTTCCATACAAAAAATAACATTTGATAAACTGGAGCTTGCTTTGTCTGCGTACAATGCAGGACCCGCCAATGTGTATAAAGAACTGGCCGTGCCAGATTTCAGCGAAACAAAAGCTTATGTAAGGAAAATAATAACAGAGTACAACAAGATAAAAGAAAAACCTACTGACTCTGATTAAAAGCTTTCTGAATATTAATAAGTTCAGCAACGGAATCATAATTTTTGTTGGCTTGATAAATAATCTTGTTAAACACTTCAGCGGTGGCCAGCGCATCCCCTAAGGCAGTGTGCCTGCCAGTGCATTGAACATTATAAACATCAAACAGATAATCTAAGCTTACATGCTCATCCCTTTTTAGAATTGCATTGGAATAAAGGAGCATAGTATCTATTGAGTAATTCTCAAGCTTACAGCCGAAACATTCGGTCATTTCCTTGTTTATCATTCTTATATCAAAACCAATATGGTGACCAACTATCGGAGTGGCTGATACAAACTTCAAAAATTCCGGTATCACTTCCATCGTTGAAGGTTTGCCTTTCACCATATCATCTGTAATTCCATGCCATTTTATCGAATCTTCAGGTATTTTCATTCCTGGATTGATAAAAGCATTATAAAAATCAACTATTTTAAAATTTTTAACCTTCACTGCAGCTATATTTATAATTTTCGCTTTGGCAATTTCAAGACCGGTTGTCTCAGTATCCACAACAGAAAACACTGCATCCTGTATAGGAATATCAAGATTTCTGTTCTCCTTTACTTTACTGCACAACCGCATTACATATGCACTTACAGGGTCAACATTCTTTTTGTAAACATTTTTTCTATGGAAAAATTTCTCAATCATAATTTAAAAAAATATCCTCAACTGTTTTCGTGGTTATTATAATCTTTCAGACAGTCTCTTGCAAGTAGAAAATCGTTTTACAATGCTTATCAACTTACTCCAAGAAATTCTGGTTTTAATTTATCACAAGCTCCCCAAATAGATTCTAAATGATAGAATTCCCGTTCCTTACTGGTCATAATGTGTACAATAACTTCCCCGTAATCCATACATATCCATCTGGAATTCTCTTTACCTTCCACGGCAAGAAATTTCACACCTTCTTTTTTTAAATTTTCACTCAAATAATCAGCCAGTGCCCTTCCGTGCACTTCTGAATTCGCTGTACAGATTAATATGTAATCAGCCAGAGAAGAAACTTCACTTATTTTAAAGGCTACAATGTCTTCCCCCTGTTTATCGTCCAGTATACTCGTAATTTTTTTAAGTAAATATAGTTCTTCCATTATACCTCCATATAAAGTTTTTTGTTTTCAATATAGTTGGACACTTCTTCCGGTAAAAAATATTCGAAATTTTTTTTCTGCAGATTTTCCCTTATTTCCGTGCTGGAAATATTAATCTCAGCCATAGTATGTAAAATAATTCTGCCTACTTTAGCACCTTCGAACGTGTCCTTATGCCTGATTATTTTTCTCAATTCTTTCGGGATTTGAAGAAACATTTTACTGAAAGGCATCTCTTTCCTGTTAACCACAATAAAATTAGACAACCTAAAAAGCTCCCTCCAGTTGTTCCATGTTTCGATAGTGGCAAAAATATCACTGCCTGCAATAAAAAACAGCTGAGCATGCTCATATTTTTTTCTGTAATAAATGAGGGTTTTATGTGTGTAGGAAATACTCTTCTGACTTATTTCATAATCAGAGACTTCAAAACAGCCACTTAAATTCTCCACAGCAGAAACCACCATATTAAATCTATCCTTAGCTTTGGTGGAGCCAAGATTTTTATGCGGCGGTATTTTGGAAGGTATAAAAATCAGCTTATCAAGAGAGAAGGATTTATATACATCTTCGGCCAGCTTGACATGCCCAATATGAATTGGATTAAAAGTCCCCCCAAAGAGGCCTATTTTCTTTAACATATCAATCCTTTACCTGTCCGTTGCCATAAACCATATATTTTGTAGTGGTCAAATCATATGCACCCATCGGTCCCCGGCAGTGAAGTTTCTGCGTGCTGATACCAATCTCAGCCCCCAAACCGAATTCTGCACCATCAGTAAATCGGGTGGAAGCATTCACATAAACTGCGGCAGCATCCACAGCATTCATAAAATCACGAGCAGTTTTGTAATCCTCAGTGACAATGGCCTCCGAATGCATGGAGCCATAAGTGTTAATGTGCTGAACAGCCTCATTCATACTGCCCACCGTTTTTATAGAAAGTATCAAATCCAGATATTCCGTTTCCCAGTCTTCATCCTGAGCCAGCTCTATGCCATATGTCTCGGCAATATCCCTTGTACCCTTCAGAATAACATCAGCTTTTTTGTACAAAGGCACCAACTTATCCAATATTTTATAAGGATTATCTTTATGAATCAGAAGTGTTTCCATAGCATTACAGACACCTGGCCTCTGCACCTTGGCATTATAGGCAATATTTACGGCCATTTCAGGATTCGCTGTTTTATCTATATAGACATGGCATATCCCTTTATCGTGTTTGACAACAGGGATTAACGAATTTTCAGACACAAAGGAAATAAGCCCATCACCACCCCTTGGGACAATCATATCCACATAGTCTTTTGCCTTCAATAAACGCATCATAACAGTTTTATCAGGATCATACACTGTTTCCACACAGTTTTCAGGAAGCCCTGTTTGCATCAACGATTCTTTCAGGATTTTTCCCAGTACAGCATTACTGTACCTGGCTTCTTTGCCGCCGCGTAAAAAAGCACAATTACCTGATTTGATACACAAAGCGGCAGCATCAATCGTTACGTTAGGTCTGGATTCATAAATTATTCCAATAACACCGATAGGAACCCTTACTTTATGAATAATAAGGCCGTTAGGTCTTTGGTATCCTTTTTCAACTGTTAATACAGGATCATCCTGTGCAATAATATCATGAACACCTGCCACCATATCATTTAACCGCTTCTCATTGATAACCAGTCTGTCAACAAGTGATGAAGCCAGCCCGTTTTTTTCAGCAACCTCAAGATCTTTCTTGTTTTCTGCAAAAATCAACTCTTTGTTTTTCAAAAGATTATCTGCCAGTACTCTTAACGTTTTGTCCTTATCTCCGGTTGTCTTTGCCATTAAAACTTTGGATGCTTCCTTCATCTCTCTGAACATCTCCATGTTGCCTCCTCAAATTACCTCAAGTACCATATCATCCCTGTGTATTATTTCATCACTAAATTTATAACCTAAGATATGAAAAATTTCCGAGGTTTTCTTACCCATAATTTTTTTTAAATCCCCGGAGCTGTAACGAACCTTTCCTCTGCCCACTTCAGCACCGCTGCAATTTACAATTCTTACAATTTCCCCCACTCCGAAACGTCCATTCACATCACAAACACCTGAGGGCAAAAGAGATTTTTTATGTTCTTTAATAGCTCTGTCAGCACCGTCATCTATTATGATATCCCCCTTAGGAATGGTTGCATAAGCTAACCACAGTTTTTTCTTCGTTTTGGGATCCTCAATATGAGAAAAAAATGTTCCGATATTACTTTTATCAAGAAAACTGATGATATTTTCAGGATTTTTACCATTTATAATACCCACATAGCAGCCGGCATCCAAAGCTTTTTTGGCTGCTTTTATCTTAGACTTCATCCCCCCTGTCCCAATTTCGGAAACAGAATTACCGGCATAACTTAACATTTCATCATCAACATACTTAACTTCGCTGATTAATTTGGCATCCTTATTTACCGATGGGTCTTTATCATACAAACCGTTTACATCAGAAAGAATAAGTAACAAATCAGCTGAAATAAGTCCTGCAACAAGAGCAGATAAATTATCATTATCTCCAAAACTTTCAATATATTTAAGCTCATCAACAACTACAGAGTCATTTTCATTGATAATGGGAATATTTCCATGTTCAAGAAGTTTTCTCAACGTATACCTGGCATTAAGATAACGTCTTCTATTAGATAAATCGTCTTTTGTGAGAAGAATTTGGGCGACATTAACATTAAAACGGCTGAATTGATTTTCGTAAATCTGTATCAGCTTGGTCTGCCCCACAGCAGCACAGGCCTGTTTGTCTATTATATCTTTAGGTTTCGATTTGTAGCCGAGATATTTAAAACCCGCCGCCACAGAACCGGATGAAACAATAATGATGTTTTCAATCGAGCTGCGCAGCTTTGATATTGATTCGGCAAGTTCAGCGATAAAAGATTCATTAATCCCGTTAACCTGGTTAGTGATTATATTGCTGCCGATTTTTATTACAAGCGTGTTTACTGAGGGAAGTTTTCGCATAATTATAAAAAAACTGGGGTGGGAGGATTCGAACCTCCGAATGGCGGAACCAAAATCCGCTGCCTTGCCGCTTGGCTACACCCCATTGCAAGTGAGAGATTTATAGAAAAGTTATGCTTATTTGTCAAGCTTTTTTGAAAAAAATTCCGTAAGATTCTGGATAGATTTTTAGTCAAACTCATATTATTGCTTGGGTATATAAAACCAAAATTCAGAGCCCTTACCAGGCTCCGATTCCGCCCATACATTTCCACCATGTTTTTCCACAACGGACTTTACAATCGCAAGCCCCAGTCCGGAACCCTTTATAGGGTTGCTGTAGGATTCCTCAACCTGGTAAAAAGATGAAAATATTTTCTCTTTATGTTCTTCAGAAAAACCAATACCATAATCCTTTACAAAAAATTTGTAACCTTTGTCAGTGACAATACACCCCATATCAATAGAAGAACCATTTTCTGAAAATTTAATAGCGTTGGAAACAAGATTAATAAAAACATCCTCTATCATTTTTGCATCAACAGATATTTTAATATCCTGAGGGAAATCGATATTAAGCTTTAAATTCTTTTTCGAAAGTAAAGGTGAAACTATTGACTGTACTTTATTTGCCAATGTTTTCAAATTAATCTCTTTTATATTCAGTATCGCTTTGCCGCTTTCAAGTCTTGCAAAATCGATAACTTTATTTATGTGCTCCAAAAGCTTATTTCCTGCTTCGATAATGTTGGAAACATATTTTTTTGTTGTCTCGTCAATATTTTTTTTCATTTGAATCAGCTGGGCAAACCCAAGTATAGAATTAAGCGGTGTCCTAATCTCATGACTGACATTGGCAATAAAAAGGGTTTTCATCCTGTCAGACTCAGAAACCTTGTCAGCATAATCGCCTAATTTTTTCTCCTGAGAATGCATAATATAAAGCTCCTGAAACAAATCCAGACTGATTTTCAGTACCGACTGCAACAATACCTTTGCAGTTTCGTGATAAATTTTTACCCGCACGTAATAATTCTTTTTGTCTATAAAGAGCAGAAAAATGATTTCATTCTCACCTTCCTGGTAATCCTTGTCAACAAAATCAACATCCTTCACAAAATAGCTGAACTCGGCAATAGCATCGACAAAGTTTTCCAGAAGTGTGTTTAAATCAACTTTATAATCCATTCTTATGATATCCCCCACAAGGGTAACAAAATCGATGACAAAAATATCCGACTGGCTTGTAATAAAATCCCTGATAATATCATTAAGATGTTGGGTAAAATGCTCACTTAGCTTTCTGAGCTTTTCAGTAAAATAACTGCTTAGGATTTTACCCTGTTTGTATTCGTTTAAAAGCTCTGCTCCTTGTTTGTGAATAAGCCTGTGGTTTTCTATAATATCTTCTACATCGATAACATCCTGAAATCGTGATAATGTCTTAAACTTTGTCAATGTCACATGAAACTGGCAACTTTCATAATTGCTTAGGGAATATTCAAGTTCCTTTTCCTCACCTTTCTCAAATTTATCTATGTGTTCGTCCAAAAGCATCTTATGAATCACCTTTAAGTCACTGAGAGCTTCCAGTAGTTTTTTAATCTGTCTGATATCAAAAAGGCATACATCGCTTTTTTCATAGTAACTGGAAATCATAATTCCCAGGCTTAATCCTAAAAATTTTTCTATAGTGACCAACAGTTCATATTTGTTTGATATGTCCTCGTAAAAAATAATCTTGGTATAAATATTCTTTAAAAGTGTATGAGATGAAATCACATATGTATTATCCAGATTGATTCTGTAGTGAACAAGACCGACGTTGTATATGTAGGGTATCAAGTCTGCAAAATCCATCGAAAACAGGTTTTCCTGAAAATCCTCCTGGGTCCTGGAAAGTCTGGAAATCTTTTCTTTTGTCACCAGAAACGTCTTGGTATATGTATTTTTCTGGAGAAAATTGTAAAACTCGGATGATATAAGCTTTTTGTTTTTCTTTACAAGTCTGTAAATATAGTCCCTGTTTTCCAGGTCATGGTCTGTTATATCAAAAACAGAAATAACTTCATCAAACATTTAAACCTCGATATTGGACATTATTATTGAATAATTAAGCATTTTGTAGATGTTGTTATGTCTGTTCACAATTTCGCCATGTGACAGAACACCTATAATGTTTTTTTTGAAATACCTGGAAATAGCTTTCAGTTCTTTATTAAAAAAACGTTCTTTATTACCCAAATATCGGCCGTAACAACAAGTTACAAAAAGTATTTCAACCTTTTCCTTGATTCTGAAATACTTGAGGAATTCCTCAAGCTCTTTTTCTGAGTTATCCTCATCGTATTCCAAAAAATAGCCCTGAGAGCTGCATTTCAAATCACCAACAAAACGAAATCCTTCGTTCACTCTTTTTATCGGTACCCTGGGGACATATTTATCATCATTGTCCAGAAATCCGAAGGGATATTTAAGCCCGGCTGTCAATATACTGTCCGCTTTCTTGCCTTCATTTTTCTCATAAAAGTCCATATAAAAATTATAAGCATTATTATTGTTTATTTTCAAAACCACATCTTTATCACCGATTATACTCAAAGGGCCGTCAGCGACTTTAAGCCCGTAAAAATATTCCGAATACAGGCGCCTGGAAGTCATAAGCAAAATACAGCTGTTTTTATAAAACCCATTTTTATCAAAAACAGAAGGCTCCCCTGTTAAATGCTTATCTCCACATCCTATTCCCAGAACATATCTACCGTTAAAAATACGCTCATAGTTATTACAAAAACGCTCAATATCCCCAGTAACTGCATCATAAAAAACCATTACAGAAGAATCGGATGTAAAATCGGATTTGCTCATATCAGACATACAGTAAATATTAATATCACTTTCCCTGTTTGACACCAGTACAAGCATTATACCTTTTTCATAAATATTGGAATTATACAAAAAGCCCGGCAGCACAGCTACAACAATATCAAGATTTTTCCTATTGAGATACTTTTGTACGTTTTTAGCATACTCCTCTGTCGTAAACACAAAAGCCTTTTTATCAATTTTGTCAATATCAGCATTTTCAAACTCCTCGTAATTTTCAAAAAAGAAAATCTGAAAAAATTTATTGGTAATTTCGCTTATTTTCTGTAAAAAATCCTGGAAATTTATAGGTTTTTTCACAAGCATATCAAAATTTATTGTCATGTAAGTATTTTCAATTTCCTCAATGTAGCCTGTTATACCTATTACTGGTGTCCATGCATTTTTTAATTTTACCTTCTCAAGAATTTCAAATCCGTTGCCATCACCCAGCATTATATCGGTAACAACAAGAAAAAAGTCCTCTTTTTCAACAGCTTTTAAAGCTTCTTTTTTGGTGGCAACCCCCAGCACTTCGATACCTATCGTTTCCTCTAAAAGTGCTTTTAGAATATCCAGATTATAAAGATCATCATCAACAAGTAAAATTCTCATTTAATAAACACTCCTTGTGCGAGAGAATAAACACAAATGTATATTTGTTTGTATATCGTTAGCCGAGGGCTCCCCTTGCCAAATAGCATCAGAGATCTCTACCCGCGCACTTAACGCTTTAAGTGCGCAGTCTAAATGACACAATAATAGCCACTATCGTAAAACTGTCACCCCTGCCCATATTATGATAACAGTTTCCGCATTTCTGCTTATTATCTCTCTATTGTCTGCATTATTTTAAGAATCGGCGGCAGCTCCTCTTCACGCTCCTCGGATTCTTCTTTTATCACCTTAAACTCATCAATATTCTCAAGAAAAATACTATAAATATCAGGATCAAACATTTTGCCTATATCTTTTTCCATAATATTTAGAGCTTTATCTATACTGTATGCATCTTTATACACACGCTTCGAAGTCAGGGCATCAAAAACATCTACAATTTTACATATCCGCCCAAATACATGTATATCAGTTTCTTTCCTTCCGAAGGGATATCCCGTACCATCCCAGTTTTCATGATGATCTCTTGTAATATAATAAGCTGCTTTTAAAAGGGGATAGTCCTGATGATCACTTAAAATTTCCATCCCTATTTCCACATGTTTTTTTATTATCTCAAATTCATTTTTATCAAGTCTGCCAGGCTTTAACAGCACTCTGTCCGGAATTCCAACTTTACCAACATCATGCAGCGGGGAAGCATTGTAAATCAAATCCACATCATTATCGTCAAGTCCCAGCTTTTGGGCAAGTAATTTGGTAAAATTTCTTATCCGGAATAAGTGCACACCCGTTTCGAGATCCCTGAATTCTGCAGCTTTGCCCAATTTCAGCACTACTTCCAGCTCCGCCGCTTTGCTTTTATCCAATGCTTTTTTCAGATCTCTTGTCCTTTCTTTAACCTGTCTGTCCAGCTCATGATTGAAATTTAAAAGCATGTTGCTGTAACTTTTAAGTTTAAGGCTATTTTTTACCCTGAGTTTTAAGTCTACAACTTCGATAGGTTTCGCAATAAAATCATTGGCACCCATTTCCAAAGCATTATATTTCTCCTCGGGATAAGCAGTAATAACAATTACCGGAAGCGCATCAAGATGGGAATCGTTACGGATTTCCTCGAGCACTTCCAGACCACTCTTTTTAGGCATACCAATATCCAGCAACAGCAAATCGGGCTCATTATCTCTTATCGTCTGAAGGACACTAAAACCATCCTCAGCCTCGATAATTTCATAATCAGTGTCCTCTTCCACCAACACACCCTTTATAATTTCTCTGTTAAATACTTCATCATCTGCAACCAGTATTTTATATTTCATTAACAGACCCCTGATAAACACTTTCTTAAATTATTACAAAATTTAGATCTATTGTAAAGACTAATAAGACTTTTTTACTCCTTATTTTAACATAAAAATTACTTGAAATACATGTTGATATATACTAACAAACTATAATGTTTAATCTTATAATTTTTGACCTCGACGGCACTCTGGTGGATACTATCGAAGATATCCACGAATGTTTGAACACAACAATTTCAAAATTCGGATTTCCCACTATTTCTCTGGAGTTGACCAAATCCTATGTGGGAGACGGAATGAAGAAGCTTGTTGAGCGTGCAGTGGGGGAAGAAAATTTTGACAGTAAAATAGAGGAACAATTTAGAAGTTATTATGCAGAAAATATAGTGAACCGCACCAAATTGTACGATGGCGTTACCGACATAATGAATTATCTGTCTGGAAAAAATATTGCTGCAGCTGTGATTTCAAACAAATCTTTTGCTCTGACTGATAAGATAGTAAAACATTTCAAACTTAACAAATACCTTTTCTCATGGCATGGAGGTGACAGTTTTGGTGAAAAAAAACCCTCACCTGCGCCTGTATTAAAAGTCCTTGAAAAATACGGAACCACCAGTGATAATGCACTGATGGTAGGTGATAATCATACGGATATACTATCCGGCAGCAGAGCAGGACTAAAAACATGTTTTTGTGAATACGGTTACGGCAAAACCGGTAAAAGCAAACCGGACTTCCGTATTTCAAAATTCAGAGATATTTTAACAATTATAACCGAAAATATTAAATAAAATTCCTGACAATTAAATTACCTGACGCCTGAGATTCATTTATGAATTTAACCAGTTCTTCTTTGCTCAGAAAAACAATTATGGAATCAATTTCCGCTTTAAACTTTTTACCTAAACAGTCTTTACTCTCTATTAAATCCCCCGCGGTATACCGTACAAATTTCCCTCCATCTGATATCACTGCTCCATCACCAATAAAAATGTAGTCGTCACCGGTCTCAACTTTAACGTAATCGTTTTTATCTAAAAATCGTATCTTGTCTCCGGCAACACTCAAAAAATACATACTAATTATCTTCATGAAAGAACTCAGCCGGGAAATCCTGGACTCTATGTACATTCTCACTGTTATCCAATTCAGGCGGTGAAAAACATAACCCATCTGCCCCCAGAAAAGAAACAGACAGAAAACAATATACACCCAAAAAAGACCGAATATAAGCGTTCCCAACGACCCGTAAATAAATGAATAATAAGCAATATCGAATATTTTGGAAAAAATTTTGTTAAAAACAAACAACGTCACGCAAAATCCGGATGAACAAATAAGGGAAACAGACAGAGTCATCGCTCCTCTGCTCATAAGAAAATATCCCAGCCATGATATTGCAAAAAGTATCACAATCGGCATATAAATAACATTTTCAAGCAGGTTAATAATCCATATAAAATCCTGCAAAGCCGTACTAGTAAAAAAGTCTGTAATAATATTCAAAAAAATTTTCAGAACAATAACAGTTATCAACATCACAATAGCAAGAATTTCCATAATCACAGGCACAAAAAAGCCAAGGATCCCCCATTTTATATCAGTCCTGGAAAAAATCACTGTAAAGGCCGCTTTTAAAGCCCTGACAAAAAGCAGTGATGTCAGAAAAAGAGAAACTCCACCGAATACACCAAAATTCAGAGCATTTCGTGTGAGTGTATCCATCTTATCAGCAGAATTTAAAATATATTCTATCAAATCAGGATTAACAGATTTAATCATGTTAATAATTTCATTGGTTATATTTTCGGATACAGGCAAATTGGTAAGGATTATGGAAATTATAAGAAGCATAGGGACAAAAGACAGCAAAAAGAAAAAGGTAAGATTTGCAGCAAAATTCATCAGCTTGTTGGAGGAAAAGAAGTATAATGTTAAATAAAATCTTGCCAGCCAGTTTTTAAACACAGACTTCTCCGGATAAAATTACAACAGACTCCGCTTTTGCCACTCTCATGTTTTTGGGCAAAAGCGGAAGAAAATGTAAAATCAATATTTATATTTTCAAAAATTTGCCATTTTCATATATTTTCACACCATCGGCATAAACCTCGGATTTCGAACGCATATCTTTAATTAAATCCCAGTGAAGTCCTGATTTATTTTTGCCACCGGCTTCAGGATATGAAGAGCCCACAGCTAAATGCATACTCTCACCAATTTTTTCATCAAAAAGGATATTACCTGTAGCTTTTTTTATGGAATTATTTAACCCGAAAGCGATTTCACCAACCGACGATGCTCCATCATCCGTTTCCAGCATCTCATTTAGAAAGCTTTCGCCCTTTTCGGCTGTTGCTTTTGTTACTTTGCCGTTTTCAAAAGTTAAATGCACATTTTTTGCACTTACCCCCATAAAAGATGTGGGTACATCAAAAAACATTTCCCCTTCAGCGCTATCCTCAACGGGACTTGTAAAAACTTCTCCGTCTGGCATATTGTGACTGCCGTTGCAGTTAATCCATTTCCTGCCGCTAACATTCAGGCAAAGATCTGTTTTTTCACCTTTTATTCTCAGTTCTTTTGTATCGGCAAGAAATTCAACTATTCTATCCTGAAAACTGCTCACTTCTCTCCACGCTCCAACAGGATCATCCTCGTACAGTTTACAGGCGCCAAACACAAACTCTGCATATTCATCAAATGACATTTCAGCATCCTGAGCCATAGCAGAAGTGGGATAAGGTGCGATAATCCAGGAAAAATCTCCTTCCGCCTCTCTTGAAAACATAATATCTTTCAAAACAGACATTGACTTGCGGTTTTTGGCAATTTTCTGGGAATCAACTCCGGTAAGCTGTCTGGTATTTGTTTCACAATCTATATTTATAAGACCGTTCACTGTTTTTGCTGCTGTCATATACATTTCCGGAATAAACTCCAACTGCTTCACATCAGCATATTTGTAAAAAGAATAAAGCTGTTCAGTAAAGCTCATCCTGACAACAGGGTAACATTTCATTTTCAAAAGCTTTTCATAACAGGCTTTCACCAGCGGTTCAGAAGATATTTCTCCTCTAATTTCAACAACATCACCTTCTTTCAGGTTCAAACTGTATTCACATATTAAATCAGCCATCTTTTGTTCAAAAAACATACACACTCCTGATTATTTTAATTTAAAAACTTTTTTAAAGCACATTTATTTAATATTATAAAAAGCCTCTATCCCGTAAAAAGCACTCTGATCCAGCAACTCTTCCTCAATTCTGATCAGCTGATTGTACTTAGCTATGCGGTCAGTTCTGCAGGCAGATCCTGTTTTGATTTGTCCAGCATTCACAGCCACAGACAAATCTGCAATAGTAGTGTCTTCCGTTTCTCCTGATCTGTGGGAGATAACACAGGTATAACCGGCTCTTTTCGCAGTCTCAATGGCATCCAATGTCTCAGTAATTGTACCTATCTGGTTAAATTTAATCAAAATTGAATTGGCAACACCGCTTTCAATACCACGTTTTAAACGTTTGGTATTTGTAACAAACAAATCATCACCCACAAGCTGCGTCTTTTTGCCAAGCTTGTCTGTCAGAATTTTCCAGCCGTCCCAGTCTTCTTCATCCAAACCGTCTTCAATAGAAATAATAGGATATTTGGCTACAAGATATTCATAATATTCAACCATTTCTGCCGAACTCTTTTCAGGATTTTTCTCCGCCTGAAGTACGTATTTACCATCTTTATAAAATTCACTGGCTGCCGCATCTATTGCAATAAAAACATCTTTGCCTGCTTTATAACCGGCATCCTCTATTGCCGTAATAATAAGCTCCAGTGCCTCTTCATTGGATTTAAGATTTGGTGCAAAGCCACCTTCATCACCTACTGATGTGCTGTAGCCCTTTTTATTTAAAACTTTTTTCAGTGAGTGAAACGTTTCCACACCTATTCTAAGAGCCTCTTTAAAGGTATCAGCACCCAGCGGCATTATCATAAACTCCTGTATATCAACATTATTATCGGCATGCTTACCGCCATTTAAAATATTCATCATGGCAGCCGGCATTGTATGGGCAAAAGTTCCGCCCAAATAACGATACAGAGGTAATCCCAACGAGTCGGAAGCAGCCTTGGCACAAGCAATAGATACACCCAATATAGCGTTTGCGCCAAGCTTACTTTTATTTTCGGTTCCGTCCAGGCCAATCAGTATTTCATCGATTAATTTTTGTTCTAAAACATCGATTCCTTCAAGCTCTGAAGAAATCACTTCATTTACATTCTCCACAGCATTCAAAACACCTTTGCCACCAAAGCGCTCTTTAACGCCATCCCTCAGTTCAACAGCCTCAAATTTTCCGGTGGAGGCGCCTGAAGGGACTGAAGCAACACCTACGTATCCGCCACTTGTTACCACCTCCACCTCCACGGTAGGATTACCCCTGGAGTCCAAAATTTCTCTTGCAAAAACATCAATAATATCTGTCATAACACACCTCATTTATATAAATATTTTATAGTTACATTATATATTGAAAAAATAAAGAAAAAACAATATCCTTATCCCTGTTTGAAAAAATACTTAATACAGGTTGTGTCATGTACGATATCCCCAGATTATTATTTGCCGACGATAAAGGCACAATTTACGATCACCCTACGTTGAAAATGACTGTAAGAAGCGAAAACCTTAAAACCATCCCTTACGAACTGGAAATGGAGCCTGTTCCTGACAATGTAAAGCCGGAATACCTGGAAAACGCCAGCCCTTTAGCCTATAATCAGGAGAAGGCGGGGATAGAAGTTTTTAAGTCTGGTCATGCCATATTTATACAACCGCCGGAGGGCTACCTTAGATTGTACCTCCCTGCATACCAAAAACGCAACAACGATATTCTGTTACCAAAACCATACACACCGGTGGGCTGGATGAACGAATCCTTTGTATCACCTATAACCGTAGTGGACAAGCTCCCATCCTCTGAATCAGTAAATACAGGTAAAAAGTTTCATGGATTTTTAAAATCATATAAGAAAGAAAACGCTTTCAAGGATTTTTTACTGTTAAATTCAGATTTATATCATACCAAAAACGAAGAAATTGTTTTCCCCCTTTCTGAGGAAACTTCAAATTTTTCAGAAAATGATCTCACAACAATCCTGGAACATTATTCAAAGATTGCATCATACCCCATTTTAAACATATGTCATAACAACTTTAAAGAGCAGACAAACCCCGACAACTTTTTAAATATAATCGAAAGAATAAAATCAAAAAACGACAATATGACAATAATATATTCTTCAAATCTCCAGGATATGGTTATACTCAAAAAAATTGTAGAATCAGGATGTGATTGCATAAATGCTGAGCTGATGACTACAAACAGCGAAACGGGATGGATTGTTGATGAATCGGTATCTATTGAGAATGTATATAAATCCCTGCAGGCAATTTACAGAAAAAATATTTATAAAAGTCTCACACTCCACACTCTGCCGGGGTTGACTGACAGACAAACGGAAACCGAATCATTAATAGATTTTTTATCTACCTTTAATATAGACCTGCTGCTACTGAGAAATATGGAGATAGATCCCGACATTATTTTCATGAATAATAATCTGAAAAATGAAGATATAAAAGGTCTGAAAAATATGTTAAAATTAGTAAAAAAGAAGGTAAAGAATATCAAAATCGGCTATTTTAATAGACATAAAGATCATTTTTTGTTAGAGCATAAGCTACCTGTTTTAAAAAGGAGAAAGTCATGAAAAGGATAATAATCGCTGCAATATTTGTTTTATCTGCTATATCCGTTTTTGCACAAGATATTAAGTTCACTGACTCAACGTTGACGCAAAGTGAATTTGAAGATTTTTCAAAAGAATTTGGTGTGGGATTATCTTTTAACCCCATGTCTCCTGCTGAGCCATTGGGCGTGACAGGATTTGATGTGAGCACTGAGTTGGTCATCACCGACATTAATGACAACGAAAAATATTGGAAAACATTGGTGGATGACGGGGATCCTTCAAGTTTTTTAGCTGCTCCAAGAATTCACGCACAAAAAGGTCTCCCTTTTAAAATTGATATAGGAGCTATGTATTCACAAATCCCTGACTCCAACGTGCAAATATGGGGTGTGGAACTGAAATATGCCATTCTGGAGGGAAGTACCGTTACCCCAGCTTTGAGCATAAGGGGAACTTACAGCAAACTGGCCGGTGTTGATGATTTGGACGTAGATACACAGTCAGGGGAAATTCTCATAAGCAAGGGGTTTCTCATGCTGACACCTTATGCCGGAATTTCGGCTTTGAGAGTAAATGCCAGTGAAAACTCCGATATTGTGGAATTCGACGATGTACATGAAATAATTTACCGAGGTCTCGCAGGCATACAAATCACTCCTTTCCCTCTTTTTGTTATCAATTTTGAAGCAAGTGTAGGGGAAGTAAACCAGTATGGAATAAAAGCTGGATTACGGTTCTAAAATGAAAACATTCAGTTACGATTATATTGTCCTGGGAAGTGGAGTAGCCGGGTTAAGATCTGCCGTAGAACTGTCGGAATATGGTGAAACTGCATTAATTACAAAGGCTGCAATCGGTGAAAGCAGTTCCGAATATGCCCAGGGTGGTGTTGCCGTTGTAATGTCAGATGATGATGACATATATCTGCATTTTGAAGATACAATAAAAGCAGGAGATGGACTCTGTGACAGGGATGCGGTATTCACCCTGGTGGACGAGGGAGCAAGATACATTAAAGAACTTATAACATTCGGTGCCAAATTTGATATGCACGGAGGGGTTTTGGATTTTACCAAAGAAGCGGCACACAGTGTAAACAGAATTATACATGCAAAAGGTGATGCCACCGGTCATGAAATAGTAAAAACTTTGAAAGAAGAGGTATCGCGAAAAAACAGTGTTCATAGATTTGCAAATGTCTTTGCCGTTGATATTATACTCCGGGACAACAAGGTCACCGGTTTATTGGCACTGGACGGTCAAACAGGTGAAGAAATGATTTTTAACACAAAAGCAATTGTCCTCGCTACAGGAGGTGCCGGACAACTTTTCAAAAGAACAACAAATCCTGCCGTAGCAACAGGAGACGGAATAGCCATATCCTTCAGGGCAGGAGCATCACAAAAAGATTTGGAATTTTACCAGTTCCACCCCACAGCTCTTACTCTGGAAAATGCTCCGGCTTTTCTGTTGAGTGAATCCATGAGAGGAGAAGGCGGCGTTTTGCGTAATAAAAATGGAGAGAAGTTTTGCCATAAATACCATCCCAAAGGTGATTTGGCACCAAGAGATGTTGTCAGCAGAGCTATCTTTTTCGAAATGCAAAAAACAGATTCAGCTTTTGTATACCTTGATATGACCAGCCTTAAGAATGATTTTGTAAAAAACAGATTTCCTAAAATATATTCCACCTGCCTTACATACGGCCTCGATATTACCAGCGAGTACATACCTGTCAGTCCCGCTGCACACTATTACATGGGGGGAGTACAAACCGATTTATGGGGCAGAACAACTGTCGAAGGTCTGTATGCTGCAGGTGAAACCGCATGTACCGGTGTACACGGTGCAAACAGACTTGCCAGCAACTCTCTTCTGGAGGGGGTGGTTTTCGGAGGAAGAAGCGCTAAAGCTGCAATAGTCGATACCAAACACATGAGTGTCCCTGAAAACAAACCTGAGAAAGCAGGAGGCATCGATTTGTCTGACAGATATAATGAATATTTACAAAATATTCAGGAAATTATGTGGGAAAATGTAAGTGTTGTCAGAAACTTTAATTCACTCACCAAAGCTTTGGGCTTTTTTAATAAAAATTTAGAACCGATTTTAAACAAACGACCGCTAAACCAAAAAACAGGGGAAATCATAAATATGCTGTACGTAGGTAAATTGATGTCCCTTGCTGCCGTGAGCAGGGAAGGTAGCAGAGGTGCCCATTACCGGGATGATTATCCCGAGAAAACTGGTGAAAATTTTCACATTACTTTTGATTATGGCAAATTTAATCCCATTATCAGACGATAAAAAACCATTTGTAACAGCAGATGGCTCCATATCATATTATAACCTCACATATTGTGAAGCTTATCACGCCAAATCCATAGGCGCTTACACTGAAAGTCTGCACAAATACGTTTATGCTTCCGGTATATTGGATTTGCTTTACAAAAGACCTGTATGGCTTCTGGATATATGTTTTGGCCTTGGATACAATATTGCGGTTTTGATAAACGAATACCTAAAAAATGCAAATTTACATAAACTTAATATCTTGAGCATTGAAAAGGACCCCGGGACAGTTGAGCTGGTAAAGAAAATGCACTTTTTGTGGCCGGTGAATGCATATAAAATTCTGAGGAAACTGTTAGACAATGGAAATTACCAGGATATTTCTCTAAATCTTATCATGGACGATCTGATCTATGTTTTACAATATCTTGATTTTCAATTTGATATAATCTTTTTTGACCCTTTCAGCAAGCACAAGAATCCTGAAATATGGAATACCTATGTTTTCAAGAGGCTATACTCCCTTTTGAAATATGACGGTAACATCGTAACATATGCGTGTAGTAAAAAGATAAGACATGAATTCCATAAGTCCGGTTTTCTCTCCTACAATACAGAGAATTTACCATCAGGATTCCAAAAAGGCACACTCCTGAAAAAATATCCTATGCTTCCTGAATAAAGACTTTAGATAACTTAAAAATGGTCTGAGAGCTTTGCACAATTAAGCAGAAACGCATATATATTTGTTATATAAGAATGGAGATTCATCAGTCCCACTCGCCCTGAGAAGAAAGTGTCATCGTATATTAAGAAAGT
>DDHP01000014.1 GCA_002338145.1 Deferribacteraceae bacterium UBA1873
AATTTTTATATTAAATACTTAAACTCTCTTCTCCCGCGCATTTAAGCGCTATGCATCATGCTTCACCAAGTCAACCTTGAGATAGCGCCCTTTATGAAATATTGCTGCCGTCTCATTATAATCACTCGGTAGAAAAACGGTTCCTTTATCTACATATTTATCAATTGTAACTTTATATTTTCGGGTTATATCGCCTAATTTCACAGCAAGATATTCACCTTCTTCCACATTCAGCACTTTTGCATCTTCCGGGTTTACCTCGAGCATTGGCTCTCCATACACTTTGGATAAGTCTGGAGAGTGTCTTGTATATGAGCCTGAATGCAGCCTAAGTGAAGCTGGTGCTAAATAGTATTTGCCAGTACTGGCAAGATTCATTTTTTCATCTTTTATATCTTCGGCAAATAAATATGGGTACTTTATTGTCTCTCCGTCAAAACTTATTGAAGAGTACAACTCATTCTCTTTTTTAATCATCTCCCTTACAGACTCAACATCCCGTGGCAGTTCTTTTGACAGTTTGGAAGATATATCACCGATTATATCGGCATCGGTGGGCAGTCCCTTTTCTACAGCCTGAGAAATCTGTTGAACCCGTCCTTCAAGATTGGTAAAGCTGCCATCCTTCTCAGTAAATGTAGCAACTGGCAGATACACATCTGCCAATTCAGCAGATTCACTGAAAAACGGGTCACTCACCATTACAAAATCCAACTTTCTGATTGAGCCAATAAGATCCTTAAGCTCAGCTTTTATTGCAAGATTTTCCCCAAAAACAACAAGTGCTTTTAACTTGTCTGTTTCCAGAGCTTCTCTCAAGCCACTGCCTTTTTCAACCTTTTTATAGCCTGGTGCCAATCCGTTGACACACCCCATATCAACTATACCCTGAGAATTATTTTTCCATTTACATGGCACAGTTATGAGATTATCCACAGATTTTTTCAACCTCTTGGCAAACTCTATATCTTTTCTTTCATACGGATCATAGATTACTATAGGTTTTTCAGCCTTCTTAAGCTCTTCAGCCATCTCCTTATATTTGCCATTTCCACTCTCTACAGTGGAAACCAGTTCACCGATTTCCTCATAAATTTTCTTTGGATTATCCTTTATAAATTCACTGGAGACTCTTCTTAAAGCAGTATATTTACTGTAAAATACATTTAACTTTGCAGGGTTGTGCCTTGCGGCGCGCCTTACAGCAAGTCCCAGTATCGGATTTGATTCGGTTACATCATTATTAAGTACCAGTATATAGTCACTGTTTTCCACATCTTCATAATTTCCTTCCGGAAGAGCATCTGCTGTCTCGAATGAATAAATATTTTTTGTACCAATAACCTCTCTTCCAAACTTCTGTGCCAGAAAGGCTTCTTCATTGGTAAGTCTCGGTGAAACAACAACACCTATAGACTCCGGTCCGTGTTCCTCTTTTATTTTTGCAATCTTATCAGCACTGAAATCTATTACTTCAGCGTACTCTTTTTCGCTGAAACCGGATTCCTCTTTTATCATTGGCTTAGTTTTGCGCTTCGTTGAATTAAAAAGCTCAAATCCAAACCTTCCTTTGGCACACAAAAAGCCGTGATTTATACCGGCATCATTATCTTCTTTAATTCTGAATACTTCATTATCCTGGTGGTCTACAACAATAGTACATCCACATGAACAAAAACCACATGTGGAATAAGTACTTTCCAAATTCCATGGTCTGTTTTTAAAGAGGTATACCCTGTTATTAAGAGATCCAACGGGACAAACGCTCATACATTGACCACAATATTCACAATGCCACGGCTGATCAAAAGAAGTCCCTATTATAGTATCCGTGCCTCTGTTCTGAAAACTGATCGCCTGTATATTAACGACTTCATCACATATTCTCACACACTTTCCACACAAAACACATCTGTCGATATCCCTTTCAATAAAAGGGTTTGAGTGGTCTACCGGTGTATCGCTCGGTTCAGCGTCAAAGCGTTCTTCGTTAATACCAAACTCAAATGTCAAATCCTGTAATGTGCACTCACCACCTTTATCACAAACTGGACAATCAAGCGGATGGTTTATAAGCAGAAGCTCAATGGCAGTTTTTCTCACTCTCTGAAGTTTTTCTGTCTGGGTAAAAATATTCATTTTATCGGCCGCCGGTGTCGTACAGGCAGTCATAAGTTTTGGGCTGCCCTCCACTTCCACTAGACACACACGGCAGGCGCCAAAAGGCTGCAGCATTTTATGATGGCAAAGAAGCGGTATCTCTACGCCGGCTTCTTTGGCTGCATCAAGAATTGTGGAACCTTCTTTTACTTTAACCTCATTTCCGTCTATTGTAAGGGTTAGCATAGCTCTTCCTCTCCGGTTAATCTATTGCATTAAATGGACAATTTACGATACATTCACGACATTTAACACACGTTTCTTTATCTATATAAGCAACTTGCCCCTTTTCCCAGGTAATTGCATCAACAGGACATACTTTTTTACATATCCCGCATTTTTTACATCTTTCATCTTTAACAACAAATTCTATCAGCTCAGAGCATTCCCTGGCAGGGCATTTTTGATCATATATATGGGCTTCGTATTCATCACGAAAATATCTGATAGTAGTTAAAACAGGATTTGGTGCTGTCTGACCCAACCCGCACAAAGAAGAAACTCTTATATCTTCAGCCAGACTTTCCAACAACTCAATATCCCCTTCTCTGCCATTACCTTCACTGATGCGCTCAAGTATATCAAGCATTGTCTTGGTCCCAACCCTGCAAGGAATACATTTACCGCAAGATTCCCGCTGGGTAAATGTAAGAAAAAACTTAGCAATATTAACCATACAGTTTGTTTCATCCATTACAACAACACCGCCAGAGCCCATCATGGCACCAGCTGCTATCAATGAATCATAGTCAATCGGTGTATCCAAAAGATCTTCCGGCAGACATCCCCCGGACGGCCCTCCCATTTGCACAGCTTTAAATTTTCTTTTTTTGGGGATACCACCACCAACATCATAAATAAGCTCTCTAACAGTAATTCCCATAGGAACTTCCACAAGACCGGTACTTTTAACCTTACCGCTCAGCGCAAAAATTTTAGTACCTTTTGATTTTTCAGTTCCTATATTACTGTACCATTCAGAGCCATTTTTAATAATCATTGGTAGATTGGCATATGTTTCAACATTATTAACATTTGTGGGCTTCTGCCACAGACCTTTTACAGCAGGAAATGGTGGCCTGGGTCTGGGCATCCCTCTTTCACCCTCAATTGAGGCCAGCAGCGCTGTCTCCTCACCACAGACAAAAGCACCGGCTCCCTCTTTCAGGTGGAGCTTAAAACTAAATTCAGTTCCCAATATGTTATCACCGAGATATCCTCGTTCCTCAGCAACTTTAAGAGCTTTTTTAACTCGTGCTATAGCCAGCGGATACTCAGCCCGCAAATAAATATATCCTTCATTACACCCGATGGCGTATGCGGCGATTAACATCCCCTCTATAACATCGTGCGGGTTTCCTTCTATAATACTTCTGTCCATAAAAGCACCGGGATCTCCCTCATCCGCATTGCAAACAAGATACTTATGATTCCCTGGTGATTTACGACAGAACGTCCATTTGAGACCGGATGGGAAACCGCCGCCTCCACGCCCCCTGAGGTTGGCTTTTTTAACCTCTTCAATAACATCTTCAGGAGACATTTCCTTTACTACTTTGGTTATTGCCTCATAACCGCCAAGCTGTATATAGTCATCTATGTCTTCCGGATCCACAACACCGCAGTCTTTAAGTACATACCGTTTCTGCAATTTATAGAAATCGTAATAACTCTTTTTGGCTGCCCATTTTTTTACAGGCTCACCACCTCCTATATGCTCATCTACTATAGTCTGAACTTTATCCGGAGTAACATGCTCATATGTTGCTACTTCTTCACCTGGAAGATAGATATCAACAAGCACATCACGCTCACACAAACCACGGCAGCCTGTTTTTTTTACCTTGCACTCCCGTTCCTTCACAATTGCCGGGACATTCTTACTTTTAAAAACCTCATTAAATGCATCCATCACTTCAAAAGCACCGGATGCCACACCTGCTGTCCCTGTGCAAATATGAACCTCTATAATGTCTGTTTTAACAGCACTCATATTCTGCCCCTATTCCTCTTCTTTTAGTTTTTTGGCATATTCTCTAAAAATTTCCCTGGATTTTTCAGGGGTTAAATTTCCGTGTGTTTTATCATTAACCATAATTACAGGCGCCATACCGCAGGCCCCTATACAGGATACTTCTTCAAGTGTAAAACCGTAGTCATCAGTTGTTTCACCGTTTCCTATTCCAAATTCCTCTTTAACCACTTCAGAAATCCTCCCGGAACCTTTCACGTGGCATGCAGTACCTCTGCATACCCTAATCACATACTTGCCACGGGGACTTGTATAAAACTGTGCATAAAAAGTCAAAACACCATAAAGCTCGTGAGGAGACACATTCAAAACATCCCCCATTCTTTCAAGCATTTCTTTAGACAGGTATCCATATTCTTCCTGAACAGCCTGTAATACGGGTATTGTTGAACCCTTTTTACCCTTATATTTTTCACAAATCTTATCTATTTTAGAAAGATCAATCTCTTCAGCTACAGCATTCTCAGCCATAAATGCCTCCTTTTACCTGTCTATCTCACCAAGTATAATATCTACACTACCTATAACCGACACAAGATCGGCAAGCATATGCCCCCTGGACATTTCAGGTAATGCACCCAAATTGACAAAAGAAGGGGTCCTGATCTTAAGTCTGTAAGGCTTTGCATCTCCATCGCTTATTATATAAAAGCCAAGCTCACCTTTTGGTGCTTCAACAGAGCCGTAAGTGTGCCCCTTAGGTGGCCTGAAACCTTTTGAAACTATGTAAAACCTTCTGATGAGAGCTTCCATCTTCTCATAAACTTCTTCATGTGAAGGATAAGCAACCCTGGGATCATCTGTCATAACAGGGCCTTCTGGAAGTCCTTCCAAAGCCTGCTTTATAATTTTACCGGCTTCCCTGATTTCTTTCAAGCGCACAAGATATCTGGCATAGACATCACCATCTTCGTACACAGGCACTTCAAAATCAAACCTGTCATAAATGCCATAAGGCTCGTCCCTTCTTAAGTCAAAATCTATACCGGAACCTCTCATAATAGGCCCGCTTACTCCATAACTGAGAGCGTCTTCTTTGGAAAGATACCCAATGCCTTTTGTTCTCTTCAGCCAAATCCTATTCTTAGTAAGAAGTCTCTCATAAGAGTCAACTCGTTCATCAAGAATTGAAAGAAACTTATCCAGCCTTTTAAAAAACTCTTCGGGAAGATCGTCTCTCATCCCACCTACTCTCATCCAGGAACTTGTCATTCTCTGGCCTGTTGCTATCTCGAACAAATCAAGAACATATTCTCTTTCTCTGAACGCATATATAAAAACTGTCATTGCGCCAATATCCAAGGCATGGGTAGCTATCCATACTAAATGGCTTGCAATACGGGCCAATTCTGCAAGTATAACCCTGAGATACTCAGCTCTTTCAGGTATTTTAACATCAAAAAATTTTTCCACAGCGAGACAGTAACCCAGATTGTTGGAAAGCGATGCCAGGTAATCCAGCCTGTCTGTCAACGGAATGAACTGATGGTATGTTCTATTTTCAGCAAGTTTTTCAACACCTCTGTGCAGATAGCCTACATCAGGCCTCACATCTGCAATCGTCTCACCATCAAGATCCACTATCAACCTTAACACCCCATGAGTACTGGGATGCTGAGGCCCCATGTTTACAGTGATAAGCTCGCTTATCTGTCCTTGTTCTCTATTTTTCACATCTGTATTCTGCATAGCCTAACTCCCAACCTTATTTACTAAAACTAATGCCTAATTGCTGCTCATCGGTTTCATTGAACCACTTACGGCCTTTAAGGGGATAATCTTTTTTCAGTGGATTACCCTTAAAGTACTCAGGCATAAGTATTCTGCGTAAATCCGGATGTCCCTCAAAACGCACACCCACCAAATCATACTGTTCCCTTTCAAGAAATAACGCTGACTTCCAAAGATCTGTTACTGTTTCAACAGCATCGGACTCAATCTTAATCCTCACAAAAACCCTTATTTTATTTTTTATGGAAAAAAGGTTATATATTACATCAAATTTCTCTTTTCTTTTCGGCCAATGAGCAGTAACAACATCCACAAGATATTCAAAATCACACTCATTTTTCAAAAAGCTCAAAACCTTTTTACAAACATACGGTTTTGTATCCAAAAATCTGCAGCCATGCTTTTCACTAAAAGTAACATCTTCAGGGAACTCCGCCCCAACCTTGTTCTTTATATCCTCAAAATTCATTTCACACCCCATTATTTCCTGAGTATTTTTTCTGTCTTAATTTGCTGCTGCAGTGCAACAATAGCATCCAGAAGGGACTCAGGTCTTGGAGGACATCCGGGAATGTAAAAATCCACCGGAACTATCTCATCAACTCCCTGCACAGTTGCATATGTATCAAAAATTCCACCGCTTGTAGCGCAGCTTCCCATAGCAATAACCCATTTTGGCTCAGGCATCTGAACATAAACCTTCCTGACAACAGGCGCCATTTTTCTGCTTACCGTACCTGCTACAATCATAACATCCGACTGCCTCGGAGTAGCCCTAAAAATCACACCGAGCCTGTCAAGGTCATATTTAGCAGCACCTACAGCCATCATCTCAATAGCACAGCAAGCAAGCCCAAAAGTCACCGGCCACAAAGATGAACGTCTTGCCCAGTTGACCAGTCCGTCAACAGATGTTGTTAAAATATTATCCGAAAACTTATGCTCCATTACTCCCATTCCAGCACTCCTTTCTTCCAGTCATAAAAATAACCTACTATCAGTATAGTGAGAAACACGAAAACCGAAGTAAGTCCAAGCAAGCCGACTTTATCAAAAGCCACTGCCCATGGAAACAAAAACACTATCTCCACATCGAATATTACAAACAACATTGCAATCACATAAAAACGCACATTATAACGTTTCCTGGCATCACCGAACTCAGGCATCCCGCATTCATAAGCGCTGAGCTTCGCTTTGTCAGGCTTACTGGGGCGTATAAGCACCCCGACAACCATACTGATAATGCCGATTAAAGCTGCAACTACTAACATTAGTACTATTGGTAAATAAGGACTCATATCATCACCTCTGTATTTTGTATACAGTATGCATTACATAACACACTGTTCATGCCCTGTCAACAATAAACATCGTTTAAGCACAACAATATTAAAATCTTCAATACTAATTTTAAATCACCTAAATACACAGCAAAAGTACAGTTTAACAATGCTGTTTACGCTCCAAATATTCATACAAATTGACAAAATCATCAGGGGGAGACACTTTAAAAAGTTTATATTCTTTTTCAAAAGGGCAAAAAAAACCGAGCTCCTGCGAATGAAGAGCCTGTCTTGATATCGGATAGCCACGGGATATTTTGCCTCCGTACACGTTATCCCCTATGATAGGAAACCCAAGATAAGCCATGTGTACTCTTATCTGATGAGTTCTTCCCGTCTCAATATTAATTCTGCAAAAAAATTCATTTCCATACCTTTTCAAAACCTCTAATACACTTTTTGCGTATCTGCCTTCATGCTCCGAAACCATCATTTTATATCTTGTCACAGGATGTCTTATTATATTTTTTTCAACACAATAGATATTTTCAATAGGTCTCCCAACAGATAACGATACATAAGATTTCCTAACTTTTCTGGTCTTAAACAAACTTTTCAACACAGGTATTGCTTCTTTCTTTTTTCCCACAATTAAAACACCCGAAGTATCTTTATCAAGCCTATGAACTATCCCCGGACGTAAATCACTGTTCTCATATTCAATATCCAGAGAATAAAGCAAACCGTTTACCAAAGTAACACATTCATCGCCTTCACCAGGATGAACTGATATTCCAGCAGGCTTCTCCACGACAGCATACCACCTGTTCTCATATAATATATTCAATTTCATATCCACAGGTTTTATCCTATCTGTACTTTCCGAAACAGCACATACCTTGATAAAATCATTTTTCGCAACTGATAATGATGCCTCAACTTTTGAATTGCCATTTACGCTGACAAACCCCTCTTTAATAAGCCTGGAACATTTGGAACGGCTTTCACCTGTAAGCTGAGCCAGGCATATGTCCAGACGTTTATAATCGGAATCCAGTATGTATTGCTTTTCTGTAAATTCACCCAAAACTAACTCCTTGCCAAATATACAGTTGACATATATTAAATAAATTGATATCAAAATCAACCACCTTGCTATGAATTCTTAAATATTCATGGCTAATAATCCAAAAGGAGGAAACATTTAATGCGATTGTATGAGACAGTATTTGTAGTAAACCCTGAATTACCGTTAAAGGATGCTCAGGATTTATCGGAAAAATTTCAGGACATTATCAAGAAAAATGCAGGTGAAATTGTAAACACAGAAACATGGGGCAAATTGCGCCTGGCCTATGATGTTCACGGACATAAAGAAGGCCTGTATTTTCTTATCCAGTTTAATGCTGACACAGAATTATTGCCTGAACTTGAAAGACGCTTCAAATACGATGACAACGTTATGAGGCATGCAATTGTTCATCTGGATGGCAAAAAGTTCAAACTCAGAAAAAAATCCGATGAAAAAGACAAAAAAGATGGATCCAGAAACCCCAGAAAACCTCAAACTTCTGGTTCCGGTAGCGTGCAAAATGAAAGTACATCAGCTAATCAGGAAGAAGGCAATATCCCTGAAAATGAGCAAACCAAAAATAATGAAACAACAACCGTTAGTGAAAATAACTAAAAGAGGAATGTATTATGGGTTTTTTAAATAAAGTAATATTACTCGGGAATGTTACAAGAAATCCTGAAGTAAGATACATCCCAGGCTCCGGAACCCCCGTAGCTAAATTCGGGCTTGCGGTTAACAGGCGTTACAAAAGTGGTAACGAGTATAAAGATGAGACTCTCTTTATAGATATTTCCGCGTTTGCCAGATTGGCCGAAATCACAGGGGAATATATCACCAAAGGTATGCCACTGCTCGTTGAGGGAAGGCTTACATTTCGGACATGGGAACAGGATGGTGTAAAAAGAAGTAAACATGAAATAGTTGCTGAAAACATACAAATGATTTCCAAAGCTTCGTCAGAGAGCGGAGGGCAGAAAAGCCAAAACAGTGGATTTACAGAAAATTCCGGTATAACGGAAAACCACTCTAACGACGGAGATATGGACGAAGATGATATTCCTTTTTAGGAATATCTCTTAACATTTTTTAAAATGCTAAAAATAAACACTTAATGGAGGATATAAATAATGGCTATGAGAAGAAGGTTTCAAAGAAAAAAAGTCTGTAAGTTTTGCGCCGACAAAATTGAAATTGACTATAAAGACACCAGACTGTTAAGGCAATACATTACTGAAAGGGGCAAAATAATGCCATCCAGATTAACTGGAACATGCTCAAGACATCAAAGGAAACTCGCTTCAGCCGTCAAAACTGCCAGAAATCTGGCAATGCTGCCATACACTCTTAACAGATAAATGCTGTAAAAAGGGATAGGCACCAACCTGTCCCTTTTTACACCTAAAAATATATCTATGATTTTACAAAATTTTTTCCCAATAATTAGTTTACTCCTGTTCACTACGAACCTTTTTTTTCCACAAGTCGGTTTTATTGTTACTTTTTTCATTCCATTACTTGTAATAACTTACCTTACAGGAAAAACAAGAAATAAAAAAAGTGATATATACAGCATTGTAGCTTTATTAATAGCTCTTTTTTATAAACCAATAGTAGGAGTATCTTTTATATTAATTGTATTGGCTCCTTCGTTTTTTTTATACTTTAACACTGTAAAAGAGAAAAAAATATATCCTGTAATAACTTCAGGTTTACCGGCTTTCCTGGTGACACTGGCTTCACTTTCATTAATCCCGGAATACAGAGAGTTATTACAAGAAGCTATTATTAACAATATAAACATGGTGGCAAATCAAATGTCACAAAATGACATACCTCTTGAGGACAAAGGTTACATAGCATATATATCTAATAACAAAGAAAGTATTGCTGAATTCATGGTAATGCTTCTTCCGTGCCTGAGTTATTCATATGTAGCGTTGCTTACCTATATCAGCAGAAGTTTTGCTTACAGAATAAAAAATATACCGGTGAAACTTTTCAAAGTACCGGATGTGCTTATCATTCCTTTTATAATTGGTGGTTTTTTTATTATAGGCTCATCACCCATATCAAAAATTATTGCATATAATACACTGATTATTTTCGGAAGCTTATTTTTTTTCCAAGGGCTGGATTTAGTCAACTTTTTTATGATAAAATTCAATGTTTTTGTTTTTTTGCGTCTTTTATTTTATATAGTAATATTTTCTGAACCATTTATGTTGATATTCGTGGCATTGTTTGGCCTTTTTGATAATTGGTTTCATTTTGACAAAATAACATTTAAAAAGGATAACAATTGACTAGTAAAACCAGAGCTGCCTTTATTTCTATAACAGTGGCTAGTTTTCTGGCCGTAATAAAACTAATTACGGGGCTATTAATAAATTCACTTGTAGTCATATCATCAGCTATAGACTCTATAATGGATATAGTTACATCAACAATTAATTACTATGCATTAAAAGCATCTGAGTCACCGCCCGACAAAGAGCATCCATTCGGACACCATAAATTTGAATCAATGGCTTCATTTATTCAATCCATTATAATCATGCTTTCCGGAGCATATATTTTTTATGAAGCTTATAAGAAATTTACAGGAAGCGGAATAATTAAAAATATAAATAGTGGTTTATATATTATGGTTATCTCCATAATTATAACCATAGTGCTGACATTTTATCTTAACAGGGTAGCTAAAAAAGAAAACTCAACCGTACTAAAAGCTGATGCTTTGCATTATGAAATTGATATACTAACCAACTCAGGAATAATTATTACGCTGATTATAATAAAACTTACCGGCAATGAAATGATCGATCCTCTAATTTCAGTGGCAATCGCAGTATATATTTTTTACTCTGCAGCCAAACTAAACATTAAAGTAGTAAAAGAACTTGTGGATTCAGAAATCCCTGAAAGTGTAAAGACACATCTCATTGACATTTTAAATAAATATGAAGAGTATCATCTGGATTTTCACCGATTGAGAACACGCCAGGCGGGTTCCAAAAAATTTATTGACCTCCACCTGACATTGTGTAAAAAAATTACATTAGAAGATGCACACGCTATTGCTGATGCAATAGAAAGACAGGTAAAAAAGGAAATTAAGGACTCCGATATAACTATACATATTGAACCATGCACAGATAAAGATTGTCCGGGGATAGAAAATTGCAAAAAGAAGCCAAAAATTGAAAATAAATTATAAACAAAACTATATGGAGGAGAGAATGAGTGATTTTACACAAAATATGATAGCAGAGAGACTTGGCGGAAAACAATTTGGAAAAGATACTAAAATTTATAAGTTTGAAAAAATCAAACGGGCAAAAAAAGCTGCCATGGAAAAAAATCCTTCTGTCGAGCTGATTGATATGGGTGTGGGAGAACCTGACGATAAAGCCCCTGAAGCTATTATCAATGTATTGAAACAAGAAGTAGATAAAAGAGAAAACAGATTTTACTCGGATAACGGTATCCAGGAATTTAAAGACGTAGCTGCAAATTACATGAATAAACGTTTTGGTGTAAATATAGACCCACAAACCGAAATAAATCACAGCATCGGGTCAAAACCGGCTTTGGCAATGATCCCTTTCACATTAATAAACCCGGGGGAGATTTCTTTGATGACAGTTCCGGGTTATCCTGTGACGGGCAGTCTTACAAAATATCTCGGCGGTGATATTTATCCTTTACCTCTCACAAAAGAAAATAATTTTTTACCTGATTTAAACAATATCCCGGCAGAAGTAAAAGATAAAGCAAAAATTTTATATCTGAATTATCCTAACAACCCCACAGGAGCAATTGCAGACGAAGCATTTTTTGAAAATGTTGTTAAATTTGCCAAAGACAATAACATTGCAGTAGTTCATGATGCTGCTTACATTGAACTTACTTATGATAAAAAACAGCCATCTTTTCTTTCTGTTGATGGAGCAAAGGATGTGGGAATCGAAATTCATTCGTTATCAAAATCTTATAATATGACCGGATGGAGACTTGCATTTGTTTGTGGGAACGAAACACTGGTAAAAGCCTTTGCAACTGTTAAAGACAACTACGACTCGGGACAATTTATCCCAATACAAAAAGCTGGAGCTTATGCACTCAATCACCCTGAATTAATTGATATAACGAGGGAAAAATACAAAAGACGACTCTCAAAATTAGCATCTGTCCTTAAAAATATGGGATTTTATGTAAACGAACCCAAAGGGACTTTTTATCTTTATTTTGAAATACCAAAAGGCACAAAAGACGGAAGAACATTTGACAGTGCCGAAGAATTCTGCGATTTCATGATAAGAGAGAAATATATTTCATCTGTACCGTGGGATGATGCCGGCAATTTTCTGAGATTCAGCGCCACTTTTGAAGCAGACACAATTGAAGAGGAAAACCGTATAATAGATGAAATTCAAAAAAGATTAGCAAAAGAAAATTTTGTCTTTTAAATACCAACAGGCGCCGAAACTTTCGGCGTCTTTTGGTTCTGCAAAGCTTTAAAATATTCTTGCTGCCCCACTAACTTGTTGATAAAATTTTTATAAGGAGAGCTGATGAAAATTATTTACATGGGTACCCCCCATATCGCTGTAAAACCTCTCGAAAAGCTGTTTAATCATCCTGATATCGATATTCCGCTGGTAATTTGCCAACCTGATAAACCTAAAGGCAGAGGTAAAAAAATGTCGCAGCCGCCGGTAAAAGAATTTGCCATTGATAATAATATAAAAGTATACCAGCCTGACACACTTAAAAATAATACACAAGCTGTAGAGATACTCAGAAAAATATCTCCGGATTTTTTTGTAGTAGTTGCCTATGGGAAAATTCTCCCGGTACAAATTCTTTCAATTCCGCGTTTTGCACCGATAAATATACATTTTTCTCTACTACCGAAATACAGGGGAGCAGCTCCAGTAAACTGGACAATTATTAATGGTGACAAGTACACTGGGGTATCAACAATGATAATGAGTGAAGGCTTGGATAAAGGTGACATATTATTACAGAAATCCACAGATATTGACAAAAAAACCAGTATCGAGCTTTCAGAGGAACTCTCCGAAATGGGAGCTGACCTGATATGTCAAACTATAACAAATTTCCAGCATATTAAGCCCCGGAAACAGGATGAATCCAAAAGCAGCTACGCTCCCATTATAAAGAAACAGGACGGATTAATAGACTGGGACAATGATGCCTGCTATATAGAAAGGCAAATCAGGGGATTTCAACCATGGCCATCAGCCTACACATTTTTGAACGGGAAACTGATGAAAATTTTTAAAGCTGAAGTTATTGACAACAACAGAGAATATGCTAATGGAGAAATAGTATCCGTGGATAAAAAATCCTTTATCGTAAAATGCGGAAATAATTCATTACAAATTCTCGAACTTCAGATGGAAGGAAAAAAACGCACATCTGCAGAAAGTTTTTTGGCAGGCTCAAAATTGGAAACAGGGACTAAACTTGGATAACAAACTTAAACCCGAGAAAAAAAGACTTTTTATTGTATTACTATCATTTGTTGGGTCCACACTTGTCCTTTTTACAGGTCTTTTTTGGTACATTTCATATAAAGGGCTCGATTCCATATCAAAGTTTGCAGGCAATATTTTTACATTAATGATACTTGCTTTTGGTAT
>DDHP01000010.1:0-41203 GCA_002338145.1 Deferribacteraceae bacterium UBA1873
TCTTGTATGTAATACAATTTTCAGTAACGTAATTTTATAATGCTTTTTTTGATTAATTTAGAAGATGGATTTAACAGGGTAAACCTTCAACCTTATTCCCGCGCGTAATGTCTAAAATTTAATGACAAAGGATAAATTTATGAAATCAACAAAAGCAGTGGAAATTTTTAATAGTGGCTTTAATTGTGCACAGTCAGTTGTATCTGTATTTGCGGATGATTATGGTATAGGTAAAGATGAGTTGCTCAGACTATCATCCGGTTTAGGTGGCGGAATGGGGGGAATGCAGGAGATTTGTGGGGCTGCTACAGGAGCCTATTTGATTTTGGGGCTTCAATTTGGCTATAGCTCTGAAAGTGAAAACTATAGGAAGGCTGAAGTATACGATATAGTAAAAGAATTCAGCAAAAAGTTTGTAAATAAAAATTCATATTTGAAATGTAAAGATCTGTTAAAGTGTGATTTGAGCACGGAAAATGGAAAAGACTATTTCATGCAGAATAATCTCAAAGAAAAAATTTGCTCAGTATGTGTGAAAAGCGCTGTTGAGCTAACAGAAAAATTTATTCAGAGAAAATGATTAAGTCCTGAATATTATTTCTGTGTCGCCAATGAGCTTTATTACTTTTTTTATGTCAAAAATTGTCAGGATTACGTTCTCATAATCAACGTTACTTTCCACCGGTGAGTTTTTTCTCCTGTATTTCTCAATTACTGCAGGATCATCTATTTCCTCAGCAAGACGCAAATACATTCTTATCCCCGTCATTTTTTCTTCCCTGGCAATGAACATATAATTGGCATTGGGGGTTTCCAGTAAGTTAGCATAAGTTTTCTTTTTCCGCATGATGAAGGCAGCTTTACTATTGTTGATGATGTGTGGCCTTGCATATATGGCAGTGTTTACCTCACCGTCTTTGCTTGCAGTTGCAAGAATCCCTGTTCCGTTTTCCACTTCGAAATATTTTTCCAAATTCATAAATTGCTCCAAAAATATTTTATTATGGTTCGAATAAATAGAGGTATTCTCCATATCCTTCTTGTTTCATATCACTTTTTGGCACAAATCTCAATGCTGCAGAATTTATACAATATCTTAACCCTGTGGGTTTTGGTCCGTCGCTAAAAACGTGCCCCAAATGAGAGTCTGCTATTTTACTCCTCACTTCAGTGCGTATCATCATATGTGAGTTGTCTTTATTTTCAACAATAAAATTTTCATCAATAGGCTTTTTAAAACTTGGCCAACCGGTTCCTGAATTAAACTTATCTTTTGAACAGAATAAAGGCTCCCCGCTTACTATGTCCACATATATTCCTTCTTCTTTGTGGTCCCAGTATTTATTGTTAAAGGGCGGTTCAGTACCGTTTTTTTGTGTAACAGTATATTGCATGGAAGAAAGCATTTTTTTAATATCACTGTCAGAGGGTTTAGTATAGAAATTACTTTTTTTCTCATTATGGCAGTTTTTACACCGCCGGCTGTTTATAAAGTCATCTCTTCCGGAGCTTGCCCTGTATAGTTTGTAACTAACGTTATTTTTTTTATAATAATTCTGATGGTGTTCTTCTGCTATATAGAATTTTTTTGCCGGCAGAATTTCAGTGGCAATGGGTTCATCAAATTTATTGCTGTTTTCCAATTTCTTTTTTGATTCTTCCGCTTGTTTCTTTTGCTGTTTGTTGTGAAAAAAAATAGCTGTTTTGTATTGGCTGCCTCTGTCTGCAAATTGGCCGCCCGGATCGGTGGGATTGATATTCTCCCAAAAAGTATTTAACAAATCGTTATAAGTGATCTCTTCAGGATTATATTCAATCTGAATAGCTTCATAATGACCGGTAGTACCTTTTACTACGTCCATGTAAGAAGGGTTTGCCAAATCTCCTCCGGTGTATCCCACCACTGTACTTTTTACACCACTTAAATTTTCAAAGGGAGGCTGCATACACCAAAAACACCCTCCTGCAAATGTAGCTTTTTCTATAGGAAAGCCTCCTTTTGGTGAAGCAAACGGCAAAGCAGTTAAACGCAAGAAAAAAAATAGAAATTTATCATTATGCATATTATACCCTCCAACTCTCTGTTTAATTATAATAATACTAAATGTAAAGAAGTAAAGAGAATTGGTCATATTTTATAATGAAATAATTTTGTTTTTTTGGTATGATGCTCTCATGTTTGAATTACTCTTATTTATTATAGGTATTTTTTCTGGGTTTGTTAATATACTGGCAGGTGGTGGATCGTTTCTAACCATCCCAATACTCATTTTTTTAGGTTTGCCACCTACTGTGGCAAACGGTACAAACAGATTGGGAATTTTACTGCAAAGCTTGGTTGGTGCTGTCAAGTTTAAGCAGTATGGGGTTTTCCCTGCTAAATTTGCTTTACTGGTATCAATTCCCGCTATTATAGGTAGTATAATAGGAAGCTATCTGGCAACAATTATTAGCGATGACGTGTTTAAAAATTATCTGGCTTTTTTTATGGTATTTATTACCTTAATTACTTTGTTAAATCCTGTTGGAAAGCTCAGACAAAACGATATAAAACTTTCCAAAGGTAAATGGATTTTTAGTTTTGTTGCTTTTTTCTTTGTGGGTATATATGGTGGTTTTATCCAGGCGGGAGTGGGTTTTTTGATTTTGGCCGCTATGATTGTAACGGGGTATGACCTTGTTGCGGGTAATGCCGTAAAAACTTTTGTAATATTGATTTTTACCGTGTTTGCTTTGGCAATTTTTATTTTTCAGGGCAAAGTTGACCTATATTTGGGGGCAATACTTGCTGCAGGTAATGTTATAGGTGCCTTTGCCGGAACGAAAGTTACTGTTCTCAAAGGCAATAATTTTGTACGTTGGTTCGTGGTTGCATGTGTTCTTGTGTTTGCAGTTAAACTGGTGTTCTTTTAAGGCCCCGGCGAGCCGGAGCCTTAAAATGTGTTTTAGGTTGTGATGTCAAGCATGTTCCCGACAGGATTTTTTTTAGCACGGTCTTCGCGTGAAGCCTGATTTTCGGATATGGCAGCTTCCTGGGCCTTTTTCTGTTCTTCATTTCTAACCTGGTTTTTTTCTTCCTGCCGTTGTTGTACCCGTTGATCTTCGACATTTTGTTCTACCTGTCTGTTTGAGTTTGATCGGGAATAATTTTGGATAGTTCCAGCCTGATTACCAATACTTCCTATTGCCATAGTACACCTCCGTTCTTTTTATATTTATTGTGATTCCGGTATATATCCAAGCAGCATTAATACCCTTTGGGGGATTAAGTTTGCCTGGGCAGACATTGCTGAGGCTGAGTTCAGCCTCAGCTGAGCCAAAGAGAGCTTTGTCGTTTCCTTTGCGATACCAGTGTCCATATGATTACTCAAAGCTTTCTCTTTTGCCACATTTCTGTTCATGAGACTGTCTATGTGATAGTCTATTGTATTAATATTGCTTCCTACACGTGAAGCTTCTTTGTTTACAGTTGCAATGGCATTATCCACTTTTGCAAATGCTTCCTCTCTGCCTTTTTCATCTGTTATGTCTATTTCATAAGTGCCATCAGAATTTTTCAGCCCCAAGGCTTCTGGGGTAATATCCTGAATGTAAACCTTTTTAATATTTCCGCCATAAATATTCATAGGGGCATTACTGGTGTTATCTATTATATTTAATACAACAGAACTGTCCTCTGCTTTGTTGGCTACTTCAATTTTTGTATTGTCTATAATGTTATAAAATTTTCCGTCTCCTGATGTATATTTCTCTCCGTTCAGATAGAAAGAAGCATCATCTCCTGTATTTTCTATTCCGGTTAGCCCAAGTGTTGAAACAAAATTTCCTGTTTCATCAGTTATTTTTAATCTGCCTTCACTTCCTAATGTTTTCGATTCGACTTTCAGATATGTGTTTCCGTTTTCCATGATAAAAGATGCATCGACAATCTTTGATGACTGGCTGTTTATTCTGTTGGCAATATCACTAAGACGATCTTTCCCTGACCAGTTTACCAGAATGGTTTCATCCTTATCTGAGATTGAAAAGGTTCCACCTGAACTGTTCAGTGATAAAAAAGTACCGAATGCCACTGTCCAAATGTCATTTTTTCCTGGATTGTTGATATCAAAGTCAAAGGAGCTGCCAGCAAGTTTTGAATCGCTGTATGAATTAAAGGTGGCACCTGCAGTTACCCAGTTGCCCATTTGATTAAAATCGGAGTCAAATACATTATATTTCAGTTCACCACCATCAAAATCAAATTTTATGTGAAATTTGTCATCAAGCATTGTATCTGTGCTCCAATTTGCATTTGTTAATGAGAAGGTTGCTGAATCCCCTCTGCTACCCTCTCCAAACACTGTAAGGGTACTTGAGCCTGATAAAGTGTCAAAATGAATTTTGTAATTATCTGCATATGTCCCTCCTGAGCTTATTGTAATATTCAGTCCGTCTATAGTAAATACGGTGTCTGTCGTTGTGGAGGTGACAAAAGTACCTGTTGAATTATCATAGATATCAAAAGAGTTGCTGCTGTTAAAAATTACTTCATAACTCCCTGATGAAGAGGCTGTTCCACTGGTTGATACTGTTCCTAAAGTCCCCAATTCTGCCGTATAATCTGTTAAAGTGCCTGTTATTGGGTTGGGCTGATTGGTATTCTGAATTTCGTGATATGACGCTCCTTTAACATCTGTTAAATGATAGTAGCCGGCTTCTGGGATTCCGCCATAAGAGTAAGCAGTTATATCGGTGCTGTCAGTTGTTATTGAAGCACCAAAATTACCGTTTAAAAGTTTCTTTGTATTAAATTCTGTAGATGTAGTGATTGCAGAAATTTCGTCAATAAGATTCTCTATTTCCGATTGGGTATTCTGAATGTCCTGGGATGCCAATGTGCCCGAGGAAGCATATACCACTTTTTCTCTTATGCTGGACAGTATATTACTTATTCCGTTTGAGCCGGTAATTGCATAATCCGCTGTTTGGTACATGCTAATCAGATCCTGCATATTCGTAATTAATTGTCTTGTGGATCTTATCTCATTCTGAAATCTGGATGTAAAAGAAATTTCGGATGGGGCATCTTCAGCAGAGTTTATTTTCTTACCGCTGGATATTTTCTCAATAGAATTATTTACTGCTTTTGAAAAGGAATAAATATCGTTGTTTGCTTTTAACGCAGGGATATTTGTATACGTTGATATCATGACGCACCCTTAATAGGTACATCCATGTATGTACTTTGCATCCCTGCTTAGTAAGCATATCGGCAGGTTTTGTCAAAACTTTAGAAAAAATTCAAAAAATAGCTTTACTTACTATTTCAGACAAGCTGTCGTGACCTTCTATTTTTATTTTTTGTTTCTCATTTATGACAGCTGTAGGTGGGTTTATTATACCGTAACTTTCCGGTATTTGCTCCTCAGAGGTGTCAATTTTTACAATTTCTACTTTGTTGCCAAACTTATCTTTTAATTCGTTTGCCAATTTTGGAGTCTCATTGTCGGTGTTACTGTTGTAAAAAAGTTCGATTTTTACCATTTATTCCTCCTTTTTACCAATTTATAGCAATAAACAATGTAATCTTCAACTAAGATTATTGCAAAAAGTTAATTACCTCAACAAACTAAGCTCTTTATAATTGTAATAGCTATTTATGTGTGATAAAAACAGTAATGTGTATTTGTACTTAATAAACGTAGTTTTTAGTTTTGAAAAACTGTGATTATTTTGACAGGATAAATTGTGTATTTTCATTAATTTCTATTTCATGGAAAGAAAAAGGGAAAAATGGCATCAGTTGAAAAAACATTTTTAGGCAAAATACTTCAGAGAACAGATATCTTAATGCCGATAGGTGTTGCGGGAATTCTTGTTATAATGATTCTCCCTATACCGGCATTACTGTTGGATTTATTTTTAACTGTAAGTATTTCATTTGCGGTAATAATTCTGCTTGTATCTCTATATGTGCAGGAGCCTTTGGATTTTTCAACCTTTCCATCAGTGCTTCTGATTGCGACGTTGTTCAGGTTATCTCTGAACATTGCAACTACCAGGAGAATTTTGCTTCACGGGAATGAAGGTGTAGATGCCGCAGGTGCAGTAATTGAGTCCTTTGGCCAGTTTGTTGTTGGGGGAAATTTTGTAGTTGGTTTCATTATCTTTCTGATACTTGTTATTATTAATTTTGTAGTTATTACCAAAGGTTCCGGGAGAGTTGCCGAAGTTGCCGCAAGGTTTACTCTGGATGCTATGCCTGGCAAACAAATGAGTATTGATGCTGATCTTAACGCCGGGATTATAGATGAATTGGAAGCCAAAAAACAAAGAGAAAATATTCAGAGTAAAGCGGATTTTTATGGAGCTATGGATGGTGCCAGTAAATTTGTCAGAGGAGATGCCATTGCCGGTCTTATTATTACAGCTATTAACATACTTGGTGGCTTAATAATAGGTGTTACCCAATATAACATGGATTTTGCGGAGTCAGCTCAAGTTTTCACCATATTAACTGTTGGCGATGGGTTAGTAACGCAGATTCCCGCAATTGTTGTCTCTACCGCTGCAGGTATTGTGGTAACCCGTGCCGGGGAAGAATCGGATCTGGGGACAAAACTTTTTGACCAAATGTTCAGCAGCTCACGTGTTTTAGGTCTGGCTGGCTTCATGCTTGTTTTTTTCGGATTGATACCCGGTTTACCTAAGTTATCTTTTTTCTTTTTGGGGGGGATACTTATTGCTCTCAGCTTTACGGTGACCAGGAAAATCAAAAGTTCTAAAGATATACAGGAGGCAGAAGATGAAGAGCCATCTGAAGAGACTTCCGAAGAAGATGATGTAAAAGATCTGCTGGATATGGATTTAATGGAGCTTGAGATAGGTTTTAATCTGATATCACTTGTTGATGAATCCCAAGGTGGAACTTTGCTTAGCAGAATAAAGTCAATAAGAAGGCAGATCGCCATGGAGATGGGATTTATTGTACCTCCTGTCAGAATCAGGGATAATTTGCAAGTTGGCTCAAACAGTTATTCCATTATTATAAAAGGTGTCAAGGTTGCTGATGGCGAAGTTTTCCCTGATAAATTTATGGTGATGAATCCTGATGGCGAAATAGAAGGAATTTCTGGCACACCAACAAAGGAACCGGCTTTTGGACTTCCGGCACTTTGGGTGGATGGTGCTGATAAAGAAACTGCCGAAATGGAAGGGTATACTATTGTGGATCCTTCTACTGTTATAGCAACTCATCTTACTGAAGTTATTAAAGCTAATGCACATGAATTGTTGGGTAGACAGGAAACTCAGGAGTTATTGGATCAGCTAAAAAATAAGTACCCTAAGCTGGTAGAGGATGTGGTGCCCAATGTTCTGGATTTGGGATTGCTGCAAAGAATTCTTCAGGAGTTGCTTAAAGAACGCGTTTCGATAAGAAACTTACAGACTATTCTTGAAATCCTTGCCGCTTATGGGACGCAAAATAAAAATATCGATTATCTGCTGGAAAAAGTCAGGTCAGGGCTTAAAAGGCAGATTTCAAGCAGTTTGCAGGCAAATGATGGCACATTGTACGTTTTTACTTTAAATTCAAAAATTGAACAAATGGTGGCTAATAATATACAAACAACAGATGATGGAAAAGAAATTGTTCTTGATCCTGCAGTGGGGCAGAAAATGCTGTCGGCTTTATCTGAGAAGGTTAATGAGATTCTCCAGAAAGGACTTACTCCTGTATTGGTGATTTCGCCGCCGATTCGTCTTGCCTTTAGAAGATTTGTTGAAAAGTTTATTTCGAATCTTCATATTATTTCCCATAATGAAATCAGCGAAAATACTAAGATAGAATCGCTGGGAACACTGGAGATAGATGTATGAAAATTAAGAAATATGAAGTTTATGATATGAAAGAAGCTCTGAAAATGATCAAGAGGGATTTGGGGCCGGATGCAGTCATTCTCTCTTCACGAAAAATTGTAAAAAATGGCAGTTTTGGGCTGTTTTCCAAGCCGGTAATTGAAGTAACTGCTGCAGTGGACTATCAGGCGAAGAGGGAGAGCAAAAGTGCGAATAAGCAGAATGCTGATCAAAAAGAAATATATGATTTTAAAGGGAATTTTCAGCAGCATGAACCAAATTTTACTCAAAATGACGATAATTTGGATAAGGTTACCGAATTAATAAATAACTTAGGACTGAACAGGTTTGAGTCATTGATTAATGATGTTGGAGACATAAAAAAACAAATAAATGAAATGAAATCAGCGTTTTCCTCAAATATGGTCGTTGATTTGGATTCCCCCCTGAAAGAGTATTATCAACTGATGCTGAAAAATGAGATGGACGATGTTATTGCGTACAAATTTTTGAAAAAGATTGAAAAAAGAGTTGCAGCTGCAGGCGGCGGGAAGCTTCAGATAAAAAATATGATTATTCAATTCCTTGCTGAAGTGATTCCTGTTGAGAAAGATTATTTCAGTTCCCTGAAGCAGAAAGTAGTTGCTTTTGTGGGGCCTACCGGTGTTGGAAAGACGACCACAATTGCCAAACTTGCGGCTAACTTATCCCTTAAACTGAAGAAAAAAGTGTGCCTTATATCTATTGATACTTTTCGGATAGGTGCTGTGGAGCAGTTGAGGACATATGCCGAGATTGTTGACGTACCTTTATTTGTGGCCTCTACCCCTGAAGAACTTAAGAATATAATAGCAAAATGCAGGGAGTACGACTATATCTTTATGGATTCCATGGGAAGAAGCCAGTATGATGAGAACCAAATCAGTGAACTGAACGCTTTTATGGATGTAAGTCCTTTTATTAGTGTTGTTCTTGTATTGTCCATGAGCTGTAATCATATGGAGCTTTTTGATACTTTTGACAGATATTCCAGACTGAAGCCGGAATATGTTATTTTTTCCAAGCTGGATGAAACAAAATATTTCGGTCCAATGGTTAACTTGCCTGTTATTAAACGCGCACCTATACTCCTGCTAACAAACGGTCAGAATGTACCGGAAGACATGGAGATTCCTGATGGCAAGAAGATTGCTAAATCTATATTGAACGAAATACCTACTGTATGGAGAAGTTAAAGTGGATCAGGCACAAAACTTGAGAAAGATGGCGTGGGACAATAAAAGAAGTGCTGTTTATGTGACCGTTTCCAGCGGTAAAGGTGGAGTTGGGAAAACAAATATGGCGGTAAATATTGCTTATAGCTTGGTTGGTGATGGGAAAAAAGTTCTTGTGTTTGATGCTGACCTGGGTCTTGCAAATGTAGATGTTTTACTTAATGTTACTGTCAACAAAACTGTAAAGGATTTGCTGGAAAAAAAAGCAAAAATTGAAGATATTATAGTAAAAAACGTGGGTGGTGTGGATATTTTCCCTGCATCAAGCGGGTTTTTGAGGCTGACAACGCTTAGCGATGAAGATTATGACATTCTTACGGATGCATTTATTAAAATGGATAAAATGTATGATGTTATTATTTTTGATACCGGTGCAGGAATTTCCGAAAATGTGATTAAATTTGCAACATTGGCAGATTTTTTTATCGTTATAACTCAGCCGGAGCCCACAGCCGTTACTGATGCTTATGCCCTTATGAAGGTTGTGAAAAGTGAGTACAATATAGATAAAATGTTTGTAGTTATAAATCGTGTGAAAGATGAATCAGCCGGGAAAAAAGTCTTTGATAATCTGCAGAAGGTTGTGGATAAGTTTTTGCAGATTAAGCTTGAATGGCTTGGCAGTCTCAGGGAAGATCCTGCGGTTTTGAAAGCGGTTAGAAATCAGAAAGTTGTTTTTAATTCACACCCTGGCTGCGGATATGTAAAAGATATTGATAAAATTGCTTCGAGGATAATAGGTCGCAAAGTTGATGTTAAAAATAACAAGATATCTAATTTCTTGAAGAGGTTTCTGTCATGAAAGGTATTCATGGTTATTTGGCATTACTGCTTGCCAGTATGGCTTTTATATTTTCCTTTATGTTTAAATATTTTGTTGATATGATTTCATTAGGACCTATTTTCAGAGATTTGGTGATGTTTTTGGGAATTTACCTTTTGTCCAAGAAAATATTGCGGTATGTGGAAGATATTTATCAAAATTATAGGAATATTGGTTGAATATGACAGCTTATACGGAGAGTGTTTTTAGTGAAAAACAAAAAGAAGAACTGACCAAAGAGTTTATTCCCAGGATAAAAGCCTGGGTTCTTAGAATTCATGGTACTTTGCCAGATTCGGTGGATGTTGATGATCTTTTTTCAGCAGCCTGTATGGGGTTTGTTGAGTCTTTGAACCGTTATGATAAATCAAAAAATGTTGAGTTTTACTCATATGCAGAACGAAGAATCAAGGGAGCAATTCTTGATGCCTTAAGACAGATGGATTTTTTGCCCAGAAACCTTAGAAACAAAGTGAAAGATTTGGAAAGCAAGATTGCCGATATTAGCTCCAAGCTGGGCAGAAGACCTACCGTTGAAGAAATCAGTGAACATACAGGAGTGGATACGGAGGATATCTACAAACTTTTAAGTGTTATAGAAAATGGCAATATCGCAAGCTTGGATGCTTCCGCCGGGGAAGACAGTGATAGCACACTTATCGATTTTATAAAAAGCAATTTTGCAACCCCGGATGAGAATATAGAAAAAGAGGAGCTTATTAATACGTTAGGGGCAGCTATTGAGGGTTTGTCGGAAAAAGAGCGGATGGTGGTAACGTTATACTATTACGAAGAACTTACAATGAAAGAGGTGGGCAGTGTCCTTGATATTACTGAATCAAGGATTTCCCAAATTCATTCATCGGCTATGAAGAAGCTGCAAAGAAAACTGGAGGACATTGTATGAACAGAATCAAAGTTCTGGTTGTTGATGATTCAGCCTTTATGAGGAAAGCTATAGAAAATATGCTTAAGAAAGATCCTGAAATAGAGGTGGCCGGTTTTGCAAGAAACGGAAAAGATGCGATTGAAAAGATAGAAGAGCTAAAACCTGATATCGTAACATTGGATATAGAAATGCCTATTATGGATGGTCTCAGTGCGCTTAAAAAAATTATGAGCACAAATCCGATACCGGTAATAATGGTAAGTTCTCTTACAACGGAGGGTGCTGAAGCAACCATTGAAGCACTTGATGCCGGGGCGCTGGATTTTATTCCCAAAGACAAGAGTTTTGCCACGTTCGGTATAATGAAGATTGAAAAGGAGCTTATTGAAAAAGTAAAGTATTTCGCAAGAAAAAAAGTTTTCAGACCAAAACCCCAAAAACAGGAAAAAGTGCAGATTGCAACAAAACAAACTGCACGGATGCCGGCTCCGCAGGGTCCGAAAAAATCTATTGTTGCAATTGGTACTTCAACAGGTGGTCCTCAATCATTGCAAAAAGTTATTCCAGCTTTGCCTGGTGATCTTGGAAAACCTGTTTTGATTGTCCAGCATATGCCGCCCAATTTTACTAAATCCCTTGCAACCAGACTTAATTCCTTGAGTCAGCTTGAAGTTGTTGAGGCACAGGGTAAGGAGAAGCTTGAGCCGGGGGTTGTTTTTATTGCAAAAGGCGGTTTTCAGTTAAAGGTTCGTCGTGTTGGGTCGAATTACTATACAGAAATTGTGGATGATTCCAAAAATGTTTTACATATACCAAGTGTGGATGTTATGGTTTCCTCAGTTGCTGATAACTTTGGTTCTAAAGCTTTGGGGGTAATTATGACCGGTATGGGAAGTGACGGTCTCAAAGGCGTGCAGCTTTTGAAAAGCAAAGGTGGAGCAGTGATAGCACAGGATAAAGATTCGTGTGTAGTTTACGGGATGCCAAGGGCGGTTATTGAAGCTAATCTTGCGGATGCTGTTGTCCCTCTGGGGGAAATTGCACACTCTATTGTTCAATATTGTAAATGAGGTTAACTCGTGGCTGACATTTTAAGTCAGGAAGAAATTGATGCACTACTTTCAACTGTTGCAGAGGACGGTATAAAAGAAGATTCTGTAGATGAGTTGGAGTATGTACCGAAAAAAATATCTGTTTATGACTTTAGGAGGCCCGATAGGGTATCAAAGGAACAGTTGCGTTCCATCAGGAATCTTCATGATAAATTTGCAAGAAACTTCAGCTCCTCACTTTCAAACTATTTGAGAACAATTACTGATATAAACCTCGTAAGTGTTGACCAGATGACTTATGGTGAATTCTTAATGTCTTTACCCGATCCCACCAGCTTTAATATTGTAAGTATGATTCCTCTGGAAGGAAATGCTGTTCTTGAAATAAATCCTTCTCTGGTGTTTCCCATAGTGGATAAACTTTTAGGTGGCCCGGGACAGCCCTTGTATAAGGTGAGGGAATTGACTGCTTTGGAGCAAAATATTATTGATGGCATAATTAACCAACTGCTAATAGATCTTGAAGATGTCTGGAAACAGATTATCTCTAACATAAAGTTTAAAAAGGAAATAAGTGAGAACAGCCCTCAGGTTGTTCAGATTGTGGCACAAAACGAAGTTGTTGTTCTTGTGGTTTTTGAAGTAAAATTTGGTGAAATTTCGGGAATGATTAACCTTTGTTTGCCGGCGATAACACTTGAGCCAATTCTCGGGAAAATAAATTCTCAGGATTGGCTGATAGGAGCCAAAAAAGAGCGATCCGGGGTTTTTGAAGACAGAATACTACAGCTTCTGGAAGATATTTTGGTACCACTATATGTGTATGCTGGAGAGACAAAGCTGCAGGTTAATGATATACTTGAATTGTCCGAAGGTGATGTGATAATGCTGAACAGGAAAACGGACCAACCTGCAAATATGTATGTTAATAACTTGCTCAAATTCGCTGTTGACCTTGGTGTAGTTGGGGTGCGTAAAGGAGCCAAAGTGAGAAAAATACTGAAGGAGATGGAAAGTGAGAGAGCAGCTGAGTATTGATGAGATGGCCGGCTACGGGAATTTTCTTGAATTGCTGCAGGAAAATTTTGCCAACAGCCTTTCCACTCTTTTTTCTGAGGACGTTATCATAGATGTTCAGGAAAGTGGGAGTGCTGATTCTGATGGACTAAAAGACGGTTTTGAAGGGCAGACTGTTATATATTTCACTGAAAAAGAAAGTGGTGCCGAGGGAGCTATTCTGTTTAAAACTGTGGATATAACATCACTTGCTGATATGATGATGGGTGATGGAGAAGGTGTTCAGCAACTGGATGATGAGTTAAAAGATGCTGTAAGTGAACTGTCCACTCAAATGCTTTCCGCCATCAATGTTCCATTTACTGAGAAATTTGATGAAAAAGTAGCTTTTAGTGTTAATACTGTTGAAGAAATAGGCGAAGATATCAACTTAAGTGAAAACCAGTTTTACTATTCGGATCTTCTGCTTAAAGTAAAGGATAAGCAGATGCCTTTCCGCTTTGGTATAAGCGATACTTTTTCATCTAAACTGGGAGAGGATGAAACATCTGAAGATACGCTCGAAGATAGTTCTATGAACAATTTTGACAGTAATGAACAGCCCCAGGCAGCGCCCCAGGTTAGCTCGATGGCTGGTAAATCCAATATGAATATGCTGCTGGATGTTGATATCCCAGTAAGTGTTAAAGTGGGGTCAACTAAAATGTTTTTAAAAGACATTGTTGGTCTGGGGCCGGGTAATATCATAGAGCTGGATGAATATGCAGATGAGCCTGTGGAGCTGATGGTTAATGATAAACCTATAGCTCGCGGAGAAGTCGTTGTTGTGGATGGCTATTTTGGAATCAGGATAAAAGAAATTATAAGTATTGAAGAACGTATAAAAAAATTAAAAGATTGACAAATAAGCAAATAATTGGATAATAGAGTAAATGTACTCTTTTAGGAGGACTAAATGGCTCATGATCACGTTGTGTTAACAGTTGACGACTCTTCTACCATGAGGCGTATAATAAAGAATACTCTTAATAAGATAGGGTTCTCAAATGTGCTTGAGGCTGCTAATGGTATAGAAGCGCTCGATGTCCTGGCTCAGAATGAAGTTGATATAGTGGTTACAGATTGGAATATGCCTGAAATGGATGGTTTGACTTTTGTGAAAACACTGAGGGCTAAACCCGAATATAAGGAATTGCCTATTTTAATGGTTACCACTGAGGCTGCAAAGGAAGATATACTTAATGCTCTCAGAAGTGGAGTTAATAATTATGTAGTAAAGCCATTTACTCCTGATACGTTAAAAGAAAAGGTGTATAAGCTGCTGGGATTATAAAATATGTCTGAAGAACTTAAAGATATTAACGAGCTTATAGATATTGCAAAAAAAATCAATGAGGGCAAATATGACCTTGTTAATATACAGCTTGACCCGGAAAGTGAGCTTTTTGATCTGGCGAACTATTTTAATGATGCCATAAAAAAACTCGGGACTGTTAGTGACACAGTTGAAGACTCATACGAAGATCTGCCGGCTTTTCAGCGGGTATTGAAAGAAGTTGTCCGCGACACAGAAAAAGCCTCGGAATCTCTTTTAACACTCTCTGATAAGCTCAATTTTAATATAGACGCTTTTAAGGAAGATTATGACCAGCTTATTAATAAGATTCAGGAAGGTGATATCGATTATGCCAAAGGACTTATTGACAGATTAAAAGATAGAACCACCAGCGGGCAGGATATATGTTTTGATATGATTTCTTCGCTGGAATTCCAGGACATTACAAAGCAGAAAGTTGACAAGCTTATAAAAATAGTAAGGGATTTGGAAAGAAAAATAGCTGATATTGTTATTAAATTGGGGATAAAGGATAATAAAATAGATATTAACAAACTTAACAGACTTGGAGATAAAGATAACATACTTGAAGATCAGGATTTAGTCGACGAACTTTTGAAAGAGTTTGGGATGTAGTAAGGAGGATGCTATATGGGCGTTCAAGATGAAATGCAGGATTTGGTACAGGATTTTATTGTTGAGTCTGAAGAAATCATAGAAGGACTTGACCAGGATTTGGTGGAGCTTGAATCCAGAAAACAAGATTATGATCTTCTCAATCAGATATTCAGGTCTGCCCATACTATTAAAGGCTCCTCTGCATTCCTCGGTTTTGAGAAATTAAGTACGTTGACCCACCAGGCTGAAGAAATACTCAACAAACTACGAAAAGGTGAGATGGTAGTAACCCAGGAAATTATGGATATACTTTTAGAGTTTGTTGATACAACCAAAAAGCTTTTGGAGGAAATAAAACAAGGTGATGACAGTGTCAGCATAGATGAACTTGTTAAAAAGCTCAAACTTGCCAATGAAGGAAAACTTACTGGAAAATCACAGGAGGCCGAAGCCCCCGTTAAAAAACCAAAGAAAAAGGATGATCCTTCTCAGATAAAAAAGGCAACCAAAGCCATAGAGCAAACTATCAGGGTGGATGTTTCCAGGCTGGATAGTCTGATGAATCTTGTGGGTGAGCTGGTACTCGGTCGTAACAGGATTTTTCAAATTTCCGGAGATTTGGAAAAAAAATATGAAGGTGATTATCTGATTGAGCAGCTAAACGAAACATCTTCGCAGATTGGGCTTATAACAACCGAGCTTCAGCTGGCAGTAATGAAAACCAGAATGGTGCCGGTAGGAAAGGTTTTTAATAAATTTCCACGTGTTGTCAGAGACATGTGCAGAGATATGAAAAAAGACATAGAACTTAATATCAGCGGTGAGGATACGGAACTTGACAAGTCTGTAGTTGAGGAAATTAGTGATCCCATGATGCATATGATCCGTAATGCCGTGGATCACGGTATAGAATCTCCGGAGGAAAGAGAGCAAAAAGGTAAGCCAAAAAAAGGTAGGGTTTGGCTGAATGCTTATCATGAAGGCAATCATATCGTTATTGAGATTAAAGATGACGGTAAGGGGATGGATCCTGAAAAGATAAAGAAAAAAGCTATAGAAAAGGAAGTTATTTCACCTGATGAACTTAAAACTTTAAGCAAAGAAGAAATATTCAGTCTGATATTTAAGCCTGGCTTTTCCACTGCGGAAAAGGTTACAGATGTCTCCGGCCGCGGTGTTGGAATGGATGTCGTGAAAACCAACATCGAAAAGCTTAATGGTATTATCAGTATAGAATCAGAACCTGGCATAGGATCCACGTTTAAGCTTAAGCTGCCTTTGACTCTTGCAATTATACAGGCTTTGTTGGTTGAAGTGTCCGGTGAAATTTATGCTATTCCGCTTGTTTCAGTTGTTGAAACTGTGCGCATAAATGAAGAGGAGATTCACAGTTTTGAAGGAAGAGAAGTGCTTAAACTCAGGGACTCTGTGCTTTCTCTTGTTAGGTTGGACGAAGTTTTTGATCTTGAAGGATCTTTTTCGACAGATATGTATGTTGTTGTGGTTGCTCTTGCTGAAAAGAGACTTGGTCTGGTAGTGGATAAGCTTGTTGGTCAGGAAGAGATCGTGATTAAATCTCTGGGTGAATATTTAATCGGTAATGTAGGTATCGCCGGTGCTACAATAATGGGAGACGGTAAAGTCAGACTTATTCTGGATGTATCAGGTATTATGGATATAGCCTCCAAAATGCCGCGCAGACCCAGAAAATCCAAGAAAAGCGCTTCCAAAACACCATTACAGTCAAAGAAAGGCAGCGGTAACATATCTGTCTTAGTTGTTGATGATTCTGCAACTGACAGAAAAATCATGAAGCGTTTGCTGGATTCCACCGGATGGATTGATATTACGGAAGTTTCAAGTCCATCTGATGCCCAAAAAGCTGTGGATACTTTGGATGTGGATTTGGTCATTACGGATATAATGATGCCGGATATGGACGGTTTTGAGCTTGCCAAAACACTTAGGGAAAAAGGGTTTGATAAGCCTATCATTGCAGTTTCTTCCAGAGGTGAATACGCCAGTAACAAAAAATCTAAAGTTTCAGGTATTGACGAGTTTTTAGTTAAGCCGATTAACCTGGATGAAATGGTAAATAAAATAAATGATCTCGTCTATAATAAAGCTGACAAGTAGTTTATTGTTACTGCTTTTACTATTTTACAGCATATCTTTAGCTAAAATTTATGTCTACGAAGTCAGAACGGAAAACAGGCGTTTTCAGACAGCCTCCAAACTACCACCTAAGACATTTCTCAGCTACAACGGCGGATACGATGTCATCAAAAATCTAAAGGTGGTAAAGGTTTATGACGATAGTAATAGACAAAAGGCTTTAGAGGACTTTAATCTTGAAAATAATAACAGTAACAAGCTGCTGCCTAAAGAAGACAATAATACTGGTAATATTCTTATCCGTTATATTTGGTGGCGATAAAGCCTATTCCAAAAACGTATATATCGTTACTGCCCAAAAACCTAAAAGTCAGACTACAACCCAATTTTATGTTTATGCCAACAATGAGCTGGAGGCTGCAGAAAATGTTACTCTAAACGGTTGGAAAGTATTAGATATAAAAAAATCCGGTGGGCAGGTTGAAACAAAAGAAGACAATATTTCAGAAACAAATCAGGAAGTTAAGCAAGATGAGGCAAATAAACCAACGGAACCCACTGATAATGATACTTCCGTTGATTCAGAAAGTTCTTTAAACAAAGGAACTAAGATAGAAAAAACATCTGATTTGAAGAATGAATTTACGAGCAAAAACGAGCCTGCCCCCAATGACAATTATTCATCTGATAATTATTCAGCAAATTCTTATGTTATGAGTTTGGAAAGTAATATTTTGCCCCAAGAGAAAGTTTTAAGAAAGGTGGATCCTGTAAAACTGCGATATTTTGGTGCAGTGTATTTTGATTTGGGAAAATCCGAAAAAAATTTTACTGAAGAAGAAATCAAGAGGTTTAAGTCAATAGATAATGAATCAAATATTATTGTTTACGGGCATACGGACAGTGTACCGGTTAGCCAGCGTAATGAAGAATTCAAAACAAATTATGAGTTATCTTTAAAAAGGGCAATGTTTGTAAAGAAAGCTATTGTAAAATATTCCGGACTGAGCGCAGATAATGTTAAAATTGCAGGCTTTGGAGCATTATTCCCTAAAGAAGATAACACTGTAGAAGGCCAACCTCTCAACAGAAGGGTGGAAATTTATGAGTATTAGCTACGAAGTCAATTATGAAAATTTATACTCCATGAGTATGTCGGAATTTTATGAGTATGTAGCTGAGATAATGTCCGATTTTAATTTTATTTTCCATAGAAGTGCTCTGGAAGTCCCGGAAAAGAGACGGGGAGAGGTATGGGTATCTAAAAAATATGAAAATGACTATGGGATGGTTTGGATAGAGCTCACAAAAAACGGAGAGAACGTACCTGAAGATATAGCTACAGATATTTTAAGAGCAATGAACGATGAAATAGTCACTAAGCTTTTTTTCTTTACCAATGGAGGTATTTCAGAAGATGTCAACGGTATATTGAAAGGGAAAAAACACTATATTTTCGATGCCACTGATATTATTGAAACAATGCAGGTTATTAAAAAAAGGAAGGAAGAGGAAGAAAATAATCCAGTAAGAAAGGAAGTCAGTAATCCTTCTGGTTTTGTACTTATAAAAAATTATCTCAAATCGAATAAAATTGAAGAAGATAAATATAATGTAAAGGTTGATCAGGTAAAAGAAATTACAATGAATATGATTAAAAAAATTGAAAAACCTTTAGACATCATAGATGAAATAGAAGATTTGAACAAAATTCCAAAAAATACGCAGGATAAATTAAAAAAAATCCAGTATGCGTTATTATCTGAAATGGTGAAAGTTGCCTCCCTGAATTTCGGTGAAATGCTCCAGGGAGTAAAAGAATCTATGCTAAACCTATTGAAATCCTGTATTATATATATAGGAGCGGTTGTCCAGTATGAATCCGAAGATAGCATGAATAAGTACCGGGAGGACATTGAAAAAGTTTTGGAGAGTCTTAGAGGTGTGGAGGAGAAAGTTGAAGAATACAAAAAGATGCAGATAAACAAGGCTACGAATATTTCATTTAAATTGATTTTAATTTCAGTTATGATTATTCTGTTTTGTGTATTTTTTTATCTGTTGATATTAAAACAGTGAACAGGCGGACTATGGAAAACAAAACCAATGATTACATGCTACTGCTTAACTTTATTGACGAAGTTCTGTTTGAGGTGGATGAGAATTATCGTATTGTTTTTATTAATAACCGATGCAAATCACTCACCGGGAAATCTTCTGAGCGCTTGGAAGGGAAGAAATGCTATTCCAGCCTTTTTCAGCTCACCGAGCCCTGTGAAAACTGCCAGTTGGACAAACTAAAGCAGAACAAGCTACCGGTTGACATTACCCATGACACCATTACCCACCGGGGGTTCCGGAAAATCTACAAAGCCCGGTTTGAAAAAACACCTTCCGGCAATTTTGCCGAGATACTTACCGATATTACAGAAAATAAGAAGGTTGTGGATAAACTGGTTCATCAGACCAAAGAACTAAAGGCAAAAAATGTAATACTCAATCTACAAAAAAAAGAGATTGAAAAAAAACATTTTTTTTTAGAAAAAGTCCTTAATAGTACAGATGAAGGCATAATGGTTGTTGATAACCAGCTGAATATTATTAATATGAATTACCAGATAAAAGAGCTTGTTGGGGTAAAATCCGGTCAGAAAAACACCAAATGTTATCATGCTTACGGCTTTGAATCCCAGTGTCCGGAGTGTCCTTATCTGGACAAAACATTATATAAGAGCTCTAGAAAAGTGAACGGAAAAAACCTAACGGTCTATTTTAACAAGTTTGAGTCCTTTATGGTGGAGAGTGTGCGGGATACCACCAGAGAGTTATATCTTATAGATGAAATAAAAAAACAACAAAAAGATTTGTCAGAAAAACAGCGTCAGATGAGTCTGCTAAACCAGGACCTTTCTAAAATGAATGAAAAGCTTAAGAAAGCTCAGGAAGTTATTGATGATGAGTTGAGACAGGTGGGAGAAATACAGGATAGCCTTCTTCCTTCTGAATTGCCGGAACGTGACGATTATGATTTTGCGGCTTTTTATATTCCTGCTGAACAGGCCGGTGGTGATTATTATGATTGTATAGAAATGAGCAACGGTTATTGGGGGCTTGCCGTTGCAGATGTTTCGGGGCACGGGATTCCTGCTGCAGTTATAATGGCAATTACAAGAGCAATAATGCGTTCTTATACGTATGATGTCATATCCCCGGCTGAAGCCTTGGGAATGATGAACGAAATACTTTGTGAAAATATCTATACCAATGATTTTGTTACAATGTTTTATACTGTAATGAATATGGATGAAGGAGTGCTTCATTATTCCAGTGCAGGACACAATCCCCTGCTTTTCTTTGACAAAAGCGAAATGGTTGTCAAGCGTATCACAGCTGAGGGACTCTTTTTGGGTGCTTTTGATGAGGTGGAATACGGTGAAGGGAAAATAGAAATGAATGAAGGTGATATCGCTTTTATGTACACAGATGGGCTTGTTGAAGCTATGAATAAGGAAGGTGAGTTGTACGGCTATGATCGTCTTATTTCCAAACTTATTATGTTTAACGAAGAAAAATGTTCTGATTTAATTGATTATATTATGGATGATGTTAAGGAGTTTTGCAGCGGCAGGAAGTTTGATGATGATATTACAATTTTTGTAATTAAAAAAACAGGAGGAAGAAATGTTTGATGTGGAAGAGAAAGCCGGTAAAAAGATAGTTTATATTAAGGGGGAGGTTAACGGAGAAACTGGCCTGGAACTAAAAAACAATGTGCTGGAGATATTTAAGCAGATTGATACTGTGATACTCTCCTTTAAAAATGTTATCTATATGAACAGCTCAGGGCTTAGGGAAATAATTGACCTGCTTAAACGTAGCAAAAGAGATAAAAAGGAATTGCGCCTTTGTGAGATGTCTGGGGATATTAGGGATATGTTTTCGTTTACAGGACTGGATAAAGTATTTCAGATTTTCGATAGTGAATCTGCAGCACTGAGGTAAATGATGGCATTTAAAGTAGAATTTCATAAAGGTATTGTCAAAATAGAGTTGCCCGATTCCCCTTCAATGGATGACTTTACTAAGATTAAAAAACGCCTGGAAGATGTTGAGGATATCAGTGTAGTTAAGGTTGACTTAAGAAAATGTTCTTACATTCAAAGCAAGGTTGTTTCCAATATAATTGCGCTGAAAAAGATGCTCAATGAAAAAAAAGCGAAACTGATTTTAACAAATGTGCAGGAAGGGGTGATGCAGCTTCTTGAAATTACCAACCTTATTAATTTTGTGCAGATTGAAAAAGACTTTTCGTCATATTCTGTAGACGAATTGGCTGAATTTTTTATAGATCCTGAAGTATGCGACGCTGTATCCGATTATATAGCAACCCACTACAATGACGAATTCAGAAATAAAATGTTTGAACTTTTAAATTCGGACGATCCTATCTTCAAAGAGTATGCAATATTAACTATCGGGAAAGCCCACGATGTGACTGCATTGGATACAATAAGGCATGCACTTAATGATGAGGTGGGCAATGTAAATAAAGCTGCTATTCTCGTTTTGGGCTGGATGGGGGATGAAGAGTCCAAAGAGGAGATTTATTCATTTTTGGAAAGTGACTTTATCGATGTTGCAGAGGCTGCAGCAGCTTCCATTGCTCTGTTGAGTGATGAAGATGATTCTCATAAACTTGGGGAATTTCTTAAAAGTCCAGATGAAAGATTGAGACGTATAGCTATCCAGGCGTTAACATTAATAAATGACGATGACAGCTACAATTTCCTCAAAAATCATGTAAAAAACGAAACCAGCGAGATGGTCAGGGCAACATTGGCTAAGTCTTTATCATTTTATAACAAAGCTGAAGTAGCTGATATTTTGCTGGATTTGCTCAAAGATGAATCCCTTAAGGTAAGGGAAGCCGCAGCTTCATCCCTTATAAGAATTAATGCCAAAAGCAAAATAGGTGATATCTTACAAAGAGTTACAGATGAAGACAGCTGGGTGGGTTACTTTGCAGCCAAAGCCATTGGTGAATTGTGCCGGGAAAAGACATGTTCAGATTATTTAATAAAGGTATACGACCGAGTGGAGCAAAATGTAAAGCTTGCCATTGTACATGCTTTAGGAAATATAGGGATAAATTGCAGTGATTTTCTAATGGGTTTGATGAGTGACAAAAACGAAGATATCAGAAAGGAAGCTTTGGAAGCAATTTACAAAATTGAAAAAGAGAAAGCCGTTGAGATGGCTGAAAGTGCATTGAATGAGGATGATAATTGGGTGGTTCGCTTCAAGGCTGTGGATATCCTGGCAAATGCAAAACCTTCTGGCTATCAGGATTTTCTCAGAAGTATATATGAAAAAGAAAACAATAGATATGTGAAAGAGAAAATTCTTTCTGTATTGGAAGGGCTATGATTAATTCAAATACTGTTAAAATTAAAGATGATGAATTTGCAGAGTTAAGCGATCTTATATACAAGCACTCAGGTATTACTTTTACTATTAATAAGAAATACCTTCTGGAAAACAGGCTTTCCAGAAGGCTTAATGAGCTCAATTTTAATTCATTCAAGGATTATCTTTATTTTTTGAAATATGATTTCAAAGGCAAATCAGAGTTAAATATGATGATTAACCTTGTGACCATTAATGAAACATATTTTTTGCGGGAAAAGGGGCAAATCGAGTATATGGTTAATGTCCTAATCCCGCAAATGATGAAAGCTGGCAAAAAAAGTTTTAAAATAATTTCGGCTGCTTGCTCCACAGGAGAAGAGCCTTATTCTGTAGCTATTATGTTAAATGAGGCCGGTTTGTTTTCCAAAGCCCGTTTTGATATATTAGGTGTGGACATTAATTACAATGTTGTGGAAACAGCTAAAAAGGGTCAGTACAGAACAGTTTCTTTCAGGGGTGTTCCGTCATCAATACAAAATAAATATTTCAAGAAAGACGGGTTTGTTTATGAAATAAGCAGGGAAATAAAGTCCAGAGTGCGTTTTTTACAGGGAAATCTTATGGAATCTTCTCTTTATTCTAAAGTGGGTAAAGTGGATTTTATTTTTTGCAGAAATGTTCTTATTTACTTTGATGTAGATGCAAAAAAACGGGTTATTGATAATTTTTACAGGCTTTTGAACACTCCCGGATACCTTTTTCTTGGTCACTCTGAGACGTTGTCCAAGATTTCCACAAGTTTTAAGATGAATAATTTTGGAAGAGGCATAGTTTATATAAAAGAAGGACTTTAGTGTTTATAATATTGCTTAAGGCTGGCAGAAAAATGGGGTAGGTCCGATAGACATCCAACATATTGTTGGAAAGATAGCACTGGTGGAAAAAGCGCAAGATGTCATGGATAAAAATTCCATGGTAAGACATAATTATGTAGTGTCTGAACAGATGAAAGAATCATTACAAAACAGCCAAACGGTTGTTCAGGTGAAACAGCCTGAAAACCCAAATATACAAGTGGAAAAGAGAAATAAACAATATGTTGGGAAAAAACGGGACAAAAGAGAAAAAAATAAAAATAACCGCCGGGAGAAAAAATTTGTGGAAGAAGATTCAGGACATATTCTGGATTTAAAGGGGTAAATGACATGCTAACTACTGTAAAACTGATTATTTCGTATCCTGATGACAGGAGCTCATACTATGGGATACTTCTGTCCAGAGAGCCTTTTGTTGTTCAGACAAAATATTCCGGCTACAGTATATTTAACGATTCCATAGATTGTGTGGTTCACTTTCATGAAGAAGGTACTCTTAAGGCTGCCAAAGCTGAGGTTGTGGAAGACAAAGAAGGGGTTATCTCCCTTAACATAACGCAGGAAAAATCCACTGAAATTGAAAGGCAGCATTACCGGGTAAATTTTAAGGGTAATTATATGATAAGGGTTATTGAGAATAAAGAAATGCCTTTGTTTGTCAGACGGGTTACCCAGAATAATGCTGTATATAAGAGCTCTATCAGTAATAAAGTGAAAAATATTATAAAAAAAGAAACTTCTGATATGCAGAATGTTCTTAAATTTTTACTGGAAATTGATAATAAACTTGAGGAAATGCTTACTTTTCTGCGCAGCGAAGAAGATACATCCGATCTTTTCTCTGTGAAAGCGGTGGATGTGAGTGGTGGTGGGCTGAGTTTTTTTTCCAAAGAAACATACCCTGAGGAAACGCTCTTTTATATTATGGGAGCAATAAGGGAGTCCTTTTACAAAGTGGATTTTGCAGCTATAGGTAAAATAGTGAGTAAGGAAAATACACCTGAAGGCTTTATTTACGGTGTGCATTTTGTTACAATAGATGAGGATATCAGGGAGGATATCATAAAATTTGTTTTTGAGAGGGAACGTGAAATGATAAAAGAAGTAAAAGAAACGGTTTAACCAGAGCTGGTATATGAATTTAACTATTTTTTTACTTATTGCTTTTTTATTAATAGCTGCATTGTATCTCATTGTTTTTTCACTAATAATTAAAATAAATAAGCTATCCTCAAAAATGGCCAATATCTCATATGAAGATGTAAACATTCTGGTTAGCGAACTGAAAGAACTGCTTACAGAGTCCGAACGTGTAGCGGAAAGCCTGGACAACTCCATTGCAGAAAAAGAAAGCACTCTTGAGGATTTGAATGACCTCATAGACAGGAAACTGGAGAGACTGGAAAATACTATCGATAATAATGTGCAGGAAATGAGTCTGAAAGATAAAATTCTAAGCTTGAGTAACAATGGAAAAAATGAGTTTGAAATAGCCAAAGATTTGGGTATTTCCGTGACAGAAGTTAATCTTGTCTTAAAGATGAATAATGGATAGTTTCTCTATAAACAGCAGTCAGAATATTAAAAATAATGAGGCATCAAAGCCTCAAATTTCCAAAGGTCAGATTTTACGTTTAACTGTGCTGAAACTTGTTGGTGCCAATACATATCAGGTTAATATTAAAGGGAAGATATTTAATGCATTATTTAAGAATCCTCCCAATATGGGCAAAATGAATGTAGAGGTTTTGGATACTTATCCTCATTTGAAGCTGAAAGTCATTGAAGGCTCTGTTGGTAAAACTGATTCCAGTGTGCTTAAAAAATTCTTTGTTGGTTTGAAAAAAAGCAATATAATAGAATCACTGAAAAAAACTGATCAGCTTAATCTAAAAAATCCTGACAAAACAGGCGTTTTAAAGCTTTTGAAGGACAGCGGGATTTTTTTTGAAACAAAACTTTCCCAAAACCAGGATGTGTCAGGTGATTTGAAGCTGGAAGCTCTCAAACAGTCTGACAATCAATTGACCAACAACATTACCAGAGTTCAGTTGATGAATCTGTTGGCTGGTGTGGAGCAGTACTTTGTCTTCCATTCCTCAGATTATGATATTGATGAAGGAGAGTTAATTGTAAAAAAAAACAAAGGTAAATACGGTTTTAGTGTGCGCATTTTATTTACTAATATCGGTGAGGTTATCGTTCATTTGATAGATAGAGGAAGTTTTGTAGATGTAATGGTAAAATCGGAAACTGATATGAAAGATGAAATAGAATCACTTTCCGTTGAGGGGATAAGGGTTAGATTTGGCCAGTTGGAAGAAGGGGATTTTGAAGAGTTTGCTTTGGAGAAAAAGGCGATATCTGCACTGGCCAACTTTGAGGTTATTGCATAAGTTAGAGAATATATTTGCTCAAATCCTGATCCTGGACTACGTCTGAAAGTTTTAAATCTACATATTCAGCGTTTATTTCCACTTTGTTTTTTTCAATATCAGGGGCTTGGAATGAGATATCTTCCAACAATCTCTCAAGTATTGTGTGTAGTCTTCTTGCTCCTATATTTTCATTTGTTTTGTTTACCTCTGTGGCAATTTCTGCAAGCCTGTCAATTCCGTCATCACAAAATATTATTTCAACATTATCAGCCTCAAGCAGTGCCTGATACTGCTTGGTAAGAGCATTCTCAGGTTCTTTAAGGATTTCGACAAAATCTTGTTTTGTTAACGAATCCAGTTCCACTCTGATGGGAAAACGCCCCTGCAATTCCGGAACCAAATCCGAAGGTCTGGCTATATGAAAAGCGCCGGCAGCGATAAAAAGAATATGGTCAGTTTTAACCATACCGTATTTGGTCATTACGGTAGAGCCTTCGATGATTGGGAGAAGATCACGCTGTACACCTTCTCGGGAAACATCGGCGCTTTTATATCCTCCCTGGCTTCCTGAACAGACTTTATCGATTTCGTCCAGAAAAATTATTCCTGATTGCTCAACGCGTTTTAACGCATCACTTTTTACTTCTTCCATATCGATAAGCCTGTTTACTTCCTGCTGCAGTATAATACTTCTTGCTTCTTTTATCTTGACCTTTTTCCTTCTCTTCTTTGAAGGGAATATATTTTTAAACATATCCTGAAGGTTCATCCCTAAATCTTCCATCCCTGTATTGGTGAGTACTTCCACCTGCGGGCCTGCTTCATCTACTTCGATATCCACAAGACGTTCGTCAAGTTTCCCTTCTCTTAGTAGTTTTCTAAATTTCTCCCGGGTTTCCGAATCTTCTGCGGAATCTGCATAACCTTTGGGTTTAGGAAGTAATAAATCAAGAAGTTTATCCTCTGAGTTTGCTTTAGCTTTCTCAAGGACATCATCTCTTTTTTCTGCTTTCACCATGCTTATGGCTATTTCCACAAGATCCCGTATCATTGATTCCACATCTCTGCCAACATAGCCCACTTCTGTAAACTTGCTGGCTTCAACTTTTATGAAAGGTGATTTTGTTAGTTTGGCAAGTCTTCTGGCAATTTCCGTTTTGCCAACACCTGTGGGACCTATCATGATAATATTTTTAGGGGCTATTTCGTCCTGCAGTTGTTTTGGCAGCTGAAGCCTACGCCATCTATTTCGCAGGGCAATGGCAACAGCCTTTTTGGCGTTAGCCTGCCCTACTATATATTTATCAAGAATGTTAACGATTTCCTTAGGTGTAAGATTTTCCAGTTTTGCCTCCGGTTATAAGCTTTCTATTGTGATATTGCTGTTTGTGTAAATGCAAATATCAGCCGCAATTTCTAACGATTTTCTCACAATAGTTTCAGCATCAAAATCTGTATTTTCTGTTAATGCTGTGGCGGATGCCTGTGCGTAAGGTCCCCCGGAACCTATAGCTGCAAGATTATTGGGTGGCTCCACAACATCTCCGTTGCCGGTAATCAGAAAAAGATTTTCCTTGTCAGCTACAATCATCATGGCTTCCAGGTTGCGCAGGTATTTGTCTGTCCGCCAGTCCTTAGCCAGCTCAACAGCAGCCCGTAATAACTGTCCGCTGTATTCCTGAAGCTTTGTTTCAAAGCGCTCCATTAATGTGAATGCATCAGCAGTAGAGCCGGCAAAACCGCATAAAACACGATGGTTAAAAAGCTTTCTTATTTTAATAGCATTATGCTTTAATACCGTATGGCCGAAAGTTACCTGCCCATCAGCACCAATTGCTATCTGTCCGTTCTTTCTTACAGCCAATACTGTTGTCCCTTCAAACATATGTCTCTCCAGACTTCAAATTGAAGTCACAATATAGCATTAAAACTTTATTTTTCAAGAGATTACTAACTACCGTTCTTTATTTTTGCGATAAAAAAGCTTTGAATAATTGAACCATTATAAATTTTACCACCCCGAGCCCTCCGAACTCTTTGACAGGAGGGGAGGTTAGGTGGGGTACTTATTCAAAGCTCTCTAAAAGTATATTCAATGTATCTTGCACACATTTCGCAGCCGGAGGATAATATTTATATGAGTCAAAGTTTTTAATATATAAATTTTGAAGTGAAGCCCACTGAATTATATTTTACAGTTACACAGTTATATGTTAATTTTATTGTAAATGAAAATGTAAGGAGGATTTATGGCTGTAAAAGCGCTAACATATAATAATTTATACAATAAATGTAATCCGGAAATTTTTGATTTTGAAACAACAGAAGATTTGGAAATCGTTACGGATTTTATAGGGCAGGATCGTGCAAGGAGATCTCTGGAAACGGGTACAGGGATTAAGCATCGTGGTTATAATATTTTTGTTATGGGACGTGCAGGAACCGGCAGGCATGTGCTTACCAAGGAATATCTTGAATATGCCTCTAAAGGTACAAAAAAACCCTATGACTGGTGCTATGTAAATAACTTTAAAAACTCACACAAACCTTATGCCGTTTCTCTGAAACCGGGCGGTGCATATGCTTTTAAACAACATATGGAAGAGCTTATTAATGCTTCAAAAAGAACGCTAAACGAGGCTTTTGACAGTAATGAATATCAGAACCAAAGGCGGGCAATAACAGAATATTTTAATAAAAAGAATGATGAGGAATACAGAAAGCTGGAATCTAAAGCAAGGTCTATGGGTATTGCAATGATGCAGACGCCCCAGGGGATAGTTTTTGTGCCTATGAATAGGGACGGCAAAAATATGAGTCAGGAAGAATTCCAGAGGCTGGAGGAAAGCGAAAGGGAGAAATTTTCCAAAAATATTGTTTACCTCCAGGAAGAATTGCAGGCTCTTATGAGAAAAATAGGGCAGCTGCGCAAGGAAATGGACGAACAGATAAATAGCTTGAATAAAGATACTGCAGCGACGGTTATTGAGCCTTTGGTGAGGCAGCTGAAGAATTACTACTCAGATAACAGTAAGGTTTTTAAATACTTAAATGAAGCAGAAAAAGATATTATTGACAATTTTCAAGATTTTATTGCTAAGGATTACGAACAGCAATACCAGGGAAAAAATCCATTTTTTGAATATTTTAAACCCAGTTTTAAGCGATATAGTGTGAATGTGTTGGTGGCTCACGAAAATGGTGAAGAGACTCCCATTGTGTACGAGCAAAATCCCACTTATCAGAATCTTGTCGGCCGTATAGAGCATACTTCCCAGATGGGGACATTGATGACGGATTTTACCTTAATAAAGCCGGGGGCTTTTCACAGCGCCAACGGCGGTTATCTTATCCTGGATGTCAGGAAACTACTTATGCAGCCGTACGCTTGGGAGGGGTTGAAACGTGTTATCCGCTCTGAATCGATTAAAATAGAAAGTATACAGGAGCTTTTGAGCCTTACCACTACGGTAACTCTCGAGCCGGAAGAAATACCTTTGGATGTTAAGGTGGTATTGATAGGAGAGAGGATATTTTATTACCTGCTGAGCCAATATGATCCTGATTTTTCAGAACTTTTTAAAATTGTTGCGGACTTTGAAGAGGATATTGATAAAACTGAAGATAATATGCATCTTTATGCACGGCTTATTGCTTCTATTGCAAAAAACTGTAATTTGAGGGCTTTGGACAGGTCTGCTGTGGCTGGTGTTATTGATGAAAGCTGCAGAAGAAGCAGGGATTCACAAAAACTTAGTATTCATATGCAAAGTGTGACAGATCTTTTGAAAGAAGCGGATTTTTTTGCAGATAAAAAGGGCTCTGATGTTATTACATCTGATGATATCAAGCAGGCTGTAAAGGAACAGGAGTACAGAGGCGGGCGAATAAAAGAAAGGCTTTATGAATCCATACAAAAACAGATAAAACTTATTAATATAACAGGTAAAAAGATTGGTGAGATTAATGCACTGACAGTTATGATGCTTGGTCAGGTGAGTTTTGGAAGTCCATCTAAGATAACTGCAACTGTCCGGTTGGGGGAAGGTAAAGTCATTGATGTGGAAAGGGAAGTTAAATTCGGAGGGCCGATTCATTCCAAAGGTGTCATGATATTAAGTGGATTTTTGGGTGAAAATTTTGGTAAAAAGGTAAAGCTGGGCATAACGGCCAATCTTGTCTTTGAACAGTCCTATGGAGGTGTTGAGGGTGATAGTGCATCTATGGCTGAGCTGTGTGCTTTACTCTCCAGTATTGCTGAAAAACCTTTGAGGCAGGATCTTGCTATTACAGGTTCCGTTAACCAGAAAGGTGAAGCCCAGGCAATTGGTGGAGTAAATGAAAAAATCGAAGGATTTTTTGAAATATGCCGCCGTGAAGGTTTGACCGGGGATCAGGGTGTGATAATTCCTGTGAGCAATGTGCAGCATTTAATGCTAAACGATGAGGTCCTGGAAGCAATAAAAAATAATAAATTCAGTATTTATCCGGTAAAAAACGTAAGTGAAGCCCTTGAACTTTTAAGCGGTTATCCTTTGGGTACGAGAAATACCAAAGGCAATTACAAAAGAGGAACTTTGGGATACTATATTGATAAAAACATAAATAACTACAACCAGGTATTAAAAGCTAAAAAAACGACCAAAAGTGAGCAAAATAAAAAGGAAGGGGATTCTTCCAAGTGACCCCTTCCTCTAATATTAATCAGCTTAGACTTTTTGACATCATATCAGAAAGTTTTTTTACGAAAGCTGAAGGGTTTTCCGGTTTTTCACCTTCCACGACCAGACTGAGGTTGTAAAGTAAATCTGCATATTCGCTGATTGTGGAGCTTTTGGGATCCGTTTCATAAATTTCTTTAAGTTTTTTGACCACAGGATGCTCAGAATTAACTTCCAGTGTTTTTTCCTGAGGCGGAACCTCTTGTCCCATCTGCTCAAGCAATTTTTTCATTGCAGGATCCATTGCGTTTTCATCCACCACCAGGCAGGCAGGTGAATCTTTCAATCTGTTTGATATTTTAACATCCTTGACTTTGCCCTTTAATTGTTCTTTTATGGTGGCCAGGAAACTTTTTAGTTCTTTTTCTTTATTTTCTTTCTCTTTTTTCTCTTCTTCATCAAGGCTTATGTCGCCTTTTAGAACGGATTTGAGTTTTTTCCCTTTATATTCAGCAAGTGTACTCATTATCATATCATCAATTTCGTCTGTCAGGAAAATGACTTCCACATCCTTATCTTTAAATCGTTCCAGATATGGGGAGTTTTTGATTTCATTGATGCTTTCTCCGCAAATGAAGAATATTTCTTCCTGGTTTTCTTTCATATTTTCAAGGTACGTATCGAAATCAATTTTCTTTTCAGGATATTTTGTAGTGTAAAAGGTTATTAAACTGGCGATTTCTTCTTTACGGCTGAAATCGTAATGTATACCTTCTTTGATTACTTTGCCAAATTCTCTAAAAAATTTATCATATTTTTCGCTGTCATTTTTTTTAAGCTTTTTAAGGGTTTCCAGGACTTTTTTTACAATATTTTTCTTTATTATTTCAACCTGTCTGTTGTTTTGAAGGATTTCTCTGGAAACATTCAGCGGCAAATCGGATGAGTCCACCACTCCTTTGACAAATCGAAGGTAAGGAGGAATCAAGTCTTCACAGTGGTCCATAATCTGGACTTTTTTTACATACAATGCAGGCCCGTATTTAAAATCTTTGTAGAAAATATCTAAAGGCGCGTGGGACGGGATATATAAAAGTGAGGTAAATTCCTGGGTTCCTTCAGCTTTAAAATGTATTTTTTCCAATGGGTCCGAAAAATCGTGGGAAATATGTTTGTAAAATTCATTATATTCGTTTTCTGTTATATCAGATTTATCTTTTAGCCAGAGTGCCTGCATTGAATTCAGCGTTTCCTCTTCTGTATATTTGTTACCGTCCTTATCCTCTTTTTCCACATCCATTGTAATCGGATACTCGATATAATCCGAATATTTCTTGACAATCTCTCTGATACGCCACTCATCCAGAAATTCCGTTTCACCATCCTTAAGTGTTACAATTACATCAGTGCCGAAATTTGCTTTTTCAGCTTCATCCACCACAAAGGTACCATCTGCTTTGGATTCCCACTTTACCCCTTTATCCTCACCTATCTTTTTGGATATTACCGTTACTTTTTCAGCTACCATAAAGGCAGAATAAAACCCCACACCGAACTGGCCTATTAATTCCGGACGCTGCTCAATCTGACCGGATTTTAGAGCATTTATAAACTCTTTTGTTCCGGAATGAGCTATGGTGCCCAGAGATTTTACCGCTTCCTCGCGTGTCAAACCTATACCGTTGTCAGAAACAGTAAGGGTATTATTCTCTTTGTCCGGTATGATTTTGATTTTCCAGTCTGTGCCTGTAAGGTTATATGATTTTTCTGTTATTGAAAGATATTTTGCCTTGTCGATAGCATCAGAAGCATTGGAAATAAGCTCTCTGAGGAAAATCTCTTTATGTGTATACAGTGAATTAATCACCAGGTTGAGCAGTTCTCTAACCTCGGCTTGAAATTGCACCTTTTCTTCTGCCATTGTTCCCTCCGAATATTTTAGTTATTTTTGCTAAGATAATTTATATAAATTATGTGAATTTTCAATATTTAAAAAATATTTTTAATAAATCCGCCACCAATTACCTTATTATCTGAATATACAGCTGCTATTTGCCCCGGAGTTGGGGCCATCTGTTTTTCATCGAAAAGTATTACGGCTTCGTCTGACGGTAGTCTCTCCACCATGCATTTGGCACTTTTCATGCGGTATCTTAGCTTTACATCAGCTTTGAAAAATTTTTTATCCGTGATAAAATTGCAATTCTGAATTTTTACGCCGCTAAAATATATGTCCTGAAAATCTCCCAGGTATATGTTTTTTGTTTCGGGGTCAATTTTTACCACATATAAGGGTTTATGATAGCCTGTGTTCAGCCCTTTTCTTTGACCTGTAGTATAAAATTCTATTCCTTCATGGGATTTCAGGATTTCTCCTTTGTAGATAAAATTTCCTTTTTGAAATTTAGAGCATGGTATTTTCTCTTTAAGATAATCTTTGTAATCCTTCCCCTGTAAAAAACATATCTCCTGGCTGTCTTTTTTACCTGCGACATCAAGTTTTAATTCTTCAGCTATTCTGCGCACTTCATATTTGCTTTTAACATTTCCCAGGGGAAATTTCATCAGGTTTATGTAAAACTCATCCAAAAGACAAAGATAGTATGACTGATCCTTATTGGCATTCTTTGCTTTTGCTATATAGGAATGTTTTCCGTCAAAAATGTTTCGTGCATAGTGACCTGTTGCTATTTTTTCGGCCTCAAGTTTTTGCATCTGATCAAATAGGTATTTCATTTTGGCATATTTGTTACAGAAACAGCATGGATTAGGTGTCATCCCTTTTCTGTAGGTGTTGATAAAATAGGAAATCACATCATTGCGGAAATGCTCCGAATAATCGGCAAAATACCATTGAATACCCAGTTTTTTGGCAACATTTTCAGCATCTTCCAATATATCTTCCTGACCGGGAAACATTTTCAGTGTAATTCCGATAACGTTGTACCCTTTTTCTTTGAGTAAGTGAGCGCTGACGCTGCTGTCCACACCGCCACTCATTGCGATGATAACCTTTTTTGACAAATTTGCCTCCTTCGATTGACTCACTGAGTTTTAAACTATATTTTTAACAAAATTGAAAGTCAATAAATCCTTTGGGGTGGAAAAGTGCTGGAAAAAGATTTGAAAAGAAATATTAATAGTCTTGTTTGTGAGTGTATTTCTGAGGGAAAGCTTGCGCGTAAAGCCCTGGAAAAGTTTGTCCGGGACAATAATTTTGGTTCCGGGCTAAGACGAGAAGTTGCTGATTATTTTTATTGTGCGGTCAGGTTTTACGGTATTTTTATAGAGAATCCTGATAATTTTGACTGCGCAAAAGCATACGAACGTCTTGAAAAAGAGAGATCTTTTGGAAATATACTAAATATTATTAAATTGGCAGGATTTGATGAAAAAATTGGTGAATACATAAGAAAGAGTATTTCTTTGGATACCTTATGTGAGCTCTTTTACAGGGCTCCTTTAAGTATTCGTGTAAATTCCTTGAAAACAAGCCGGGATAGACTCCTTGCAGATTTACTGTCTAAAGGTTACAGTTCTGCAGCTACAGAAATCAGCCCGTTTGGGATAACATTTATAGATCACATTAATGCCAGACAGCTTCCGGAATTCAAAAAAGGTATGTTTGAAATTCAGGATGAGGCCAGTCAGCTTATCCCTTTTTGTATGCAAATAAAACCAGGAGAAAAAATACTTGACTACTGCAGCGGATACGGAGGGAAAGCTCTCTCCATAGCATCGATGATTTTCGGTGCTGCTGATATTTTCATATATGACATTAACCAAAAAAGGCTTGCCACAGCATTAAAGCGCTCCAAAATAGCCTCAGCCAAACTAAAAAAGTATAAAAACGGTTTGCAAAAATTTGATAAGGTCCTGGTGGATGTTCCTTGCTCCGGTCTTGGTGCAATGCGCAGAGATGCAGATTTGCCTGTACGTCTTAAGTCACGGGATATTGAAAATTTTGTAATAACCCAAAGGGATATTTTTAATGAGGCACTGAAAAATGTAAGGCAAGGAGGATATATTACTTATTCCACATGCAGTTTCCTTAAAGAGGAGAATGAAAAGCAGGTGGAATATTTTTTAGAAAATCATAAAGTGAAACTGGTAGATATAAATGAAATTTTGGATAAAAAATATATCCATCAATTAGCTCTTGATACATTTTTTAAAACATCTCCCGCTGTCAACGGGATGGACTGTCTATTTGCTGCAACTTTCCAGGTTTTGTGAAAGAGGCTACAGTCATAAAACTTTCATATTTCTGCAATTTTCCATATCTAAAGTCGCCGTTGAAATTTACAAACGAAGCACCTATCTGTCCTGATGCTTTAATATAATCATCAAAGAAAACAGGGGTAAGCTCCACCACAGCAGAGTATGTCTTATTAATTTGTTTGTCTGTAAGTACGCCGTTAAAATATATTTTTTTGTCGTCATTGTATTCGTAATATCGCTCAAAAATCAAATTTCTGGTTTCTATTGCAGGCAGCTCTTTTAAGTTGTTAGCAAATATTCTGTCATAATTTACAGTCTGTATTATCAATGTCCCGCCAGGTTTTAAAAGTGAAAATGAGTTGTAAAGGATTTTGTGTACTTCAGTGCTATTTTTTGCATGAGCAAGTGTGTTGCCAATACAAAAAACAGTCTCAAAAGATTCCCTTTTCAGGGGATAAAAGTGCATGTCGCCGATTATAAGGCTATAGGAATAGTTCATGAAGATTTTTTCATGCTCCAAGCCTACAGCTTTGTAACCCTCATTTTTTAGTGCATTAATATATTTACCTGTAGCTGAACCTGTCTCTAATATATTTTTCCCGTCTTGGGCGGTATCTTTTATGAATTGGTAAGTATCGTTACTGAAAGGAAAAATTTCATCGTAATAGTTGTTAAGTACTTCATAAAATTTCATAAACCATCCCTCCGCAAAGTAATATACTTTCAGTTATATTTTTTTACAATAATTTTTAATGCAATTTGCATGCATTTTGGACTTTTGGTAGGAATTAAGCATTGTTCTTTGCGTTTATTTGTGGACATGTAAAAGTTAGTTAGTTAATATATAAGCACAACGTAATAAGAGGTGAATTATGAGCCGAACTGTTCTGATAACTGGAGCTACATCAGGCTTTGGCCAAAGTTGTGCTGTAGGGTTTGCAGAGGATGGCTGGAATGTTATTATTACAGGCAGAAGAAAAGAGCGCTTAGTAAGTCTGAAAGAAAGATTACAGAACAAAGCTGAAGTACATTTTGGGGTATTGGATGTCAGGGATAAAGATGCTGTATTTGACTTTGTGGCTAATTTACCTAAAAAGTTTGCTGCTGTGGATGTTTTGGTTAATAATGCAGGTCTTGCACTTGGGTTGGAGCCAGCACACAAAACGAAAATGGAAGATTGGGAAATAATGGTTGACACGAATATCAAGGGTGTTCTTTATTTTACTAAAGCATTATTGCCTTTGATGGTGGAAAGGAATAGGGGACATATTATAAATATAGGTTCCACTGCCGGGAACTGGCCGTATCCGGGAGGTAATGTATATGGAGCTACAAAATCCTTCGTTCAACAATTCAGCAGAAATCTCAAGGCAGATTTATTAGGAACTGCAGTCAAGGTTACTAATATTGAACCCGGAATGGCGGAAACTGAATTTTCCAAAGTGCGTTTCAAGGGTGATGAAGAACAAGCAAAAAAAGTTTATGAAAATGCTGACCTGCTTCAAGCTGATGATGTTGCTGATATTATACTTTGGGTGGCAAATACTCCTGGTAGAGTGAATATAACTACTTTGGAGGTTATGGCTACATGTCAGGCATGGGGACCATTTCAAGTATATAGAAAATAATTATGTTTGCAGGAGGTGGCCGTGGATTATAAAGATAAGATAAAAAAGGCTGCTGATGCAGTATCAAATGCGGAAGTTATTGTAATCACTGCCGGTGCAGGGATTGGTGTAGATTCCGGTTTGCCGGATTTCAGAGGTGACAAAGGTTTCTGGAAGGCATATCCCATGTATGAAAGGTTGGGCTTAAGTTTTGTGGAAGCGGCGAATCCTGCCCATTTTGAAAGAGACCCGGAGTTTGGCTGGGGCTTTTACGGTCATAGACTCCGGATGTACAGAAATACCGATCCTCATTACGGTTTTCAAATTATGCTCAATTGGATAGATGAGTTTAAAATGGATTATTTTGTAGTCACTTCGAATGTCGATGGACATTTTCAGAAAGCTGGATTTAAGGAAGAAAAGGTTTATGAAATCCATGGGTCTATTCATTATTTACAATGTTTGAATGTTTGTTCTTCTGCGATATGGGAGAATAATGAGGATATTGAAGTGGATTTTGAAACAATGAGAGCAAAAAATGTCCCCAGATGTCAAAAATGTGGTGCGGTGGCCAGACCGAATATATTAATGTTTGGTGATTTTGCATGGCTTCCGGATAGGAGTCACGCCCAGTCGAACAGATTTGAGAATTTTTTAGATGCAAATGAAAATAAAAAAATGGTTGTAGTGGAGATAGGAGCCGGGACAGCTATCCCATCAATCAGGCATACAAGTGAAAGATTGAGCAGGCGTTTTGGGGCTACAGTAGTTCGTATTAATCCGAGGGAACCGGAAATTTTTGGGAAAAATATAGGTATAGCCGAAGGAGGGCTGAAAGTATTACAAAATATAAATGAGGTGCTACATGTATAATTTAATATTTGTTATTATTTTACTATTATTTCCTTTTGTGTCATTTGCTCAGGATAATTTTTTTGAGCTGGGTGCAGCTTATCTTTACCGGGAAAACAATCTGGCTGTTGATGATAAGAACGAAAGGATAAACGATTATTCTAAGCCTGATGATGGCTTTGGCAAAATAGTTCCGATTGTGAATTTCAATTACAATATTGATAATCTTTATATAAAATCATCACCTTTAAGTTCTGTGGGCGGCGATATCCAGGCAGGCGTGAATATTCCCGACTTTTTATATTCGGATACGAGTATCTATATATCCTACAGTTTGCCCAAAAAAGTATGGAAAGATCCCTATGAACTTAACACAGAAAGATCCCGCACATACAGGGATTCTTACGGTATGGGATTAAAACTGAGTGAGATTGCAGGCTCAAAATTTTCCTACGAAGCCAAATTGGAGATAGATGACGTCAGAAGTGATGTGGCTGGGCGGCGTTATGATGAACTTGAAAGGGACGGTTATGTTGTAAGCCAAAGGTTGTACAGAAAAATAGGTTTAAATGAAAACGTCTTGCTCAATTTTGGTGTTGCATACGACAAAGGTATATACAAAGGTGATGCCAACTCATATAATAAATTTAGATTATTGGGAGGTTTAATCTTTAATAAAAAAGAATATTCTGCGCGTATGATGTATTCTCTCGGGTATTCCAAGTATGACGAAGATCATCCAATATTTGGGGATACAAGGGAAGATGTTAGCAGCTCAGTTATATTCTCCGTTAGAAAAAACAAGATTATGGGCAATGAGAATGTTTTTGCAAGAATATACTGCGGTTTGGGAGGAAATTTTTCAAACATAGATTTTTATGAAAGTAGATATGGACTCTTGGGGATGAGTGTCGGTTATTCATTTTAGTGTACTTTTTTTCTCGAAAAAAAGACATTTTTCTCCGGATGAGTTGAATACTGCCAATGAGGGGAGGATCTGGGATTTAAATCCCAGTTTCCTGCACCCATGAGGTTTGTGTTCATCCCATGTTATGTAAAAGTGTCTGCATTTGTAGCAGTTAACCCTTCGGCTTTGTCCCATGATGTACAATAACTATGATGATATCGAGGATAAAGCCCGGGGTTATTGTGTAGTGCTGCCGGCAGAATTTGCGGGGCACGTTTTACATTGGTCGGCTGAAGCAGATGTTTTTGCCGCCTGTTTGTTTTTCTCACTTCCATTTGTTGTACCTGGGTTTTTACCTTTATAATCTGTAACATACCAGCCGGTTCCTTTTAGCTGAAAGTTGGAAAGTGATATGATTCTTTTGGCTTCACTGCCACATTTGGAACATTTTCTTGTTTCATTTTTTGAGTTAATACTCTCAAATAGTTCGAAAACCTCTGAACATTTTTTACACTGATACTCATATATAGGCATGATAACCTCCTTGATATTGTTTTTATCATCAAAATAATATGTTAAATATTAGTAAAAAATCAAGAAAAATTTTTCTAAAGTATTTTTTCTTTATACCGATTATAAACTCAGCGCAAGGAAGCGCGGGAAAAAATAGAGAAGACCTCTATTGAAATAATCAAGGAGGATATCATGGCACTCACAATTAACACTAACCTTATGTCTTTGAATTCCCAAAGGCACCTTTCGTCCACACAGGACAAATTAAGCAAATCTTTGGAAAGATTGTCCTCAGGACTCAGGATTAATCACGCGGCAGATGACGCATCAGGTTTGGCTATTTCTGAAAAATTACGTGCACAGATTAGCGGTTTGCAGAGGGCAACAATGAATGCCCAGGACGGTATATCGATGCTGCAGACAGCTGAAGGGGCATTGACAGAAGTTTCTTCGATGCTGCAGAGAATGAGAGAGCTTGCGGTTCAGGCTTCCAACGGCACATATACGTCGAATGACCGTGTGGAAATCCAGAAAGAAGTGGAGCAACTGAAGGATGAAATTGACAGAATCTCTTCATCCACAGAATTTAACACGAAAAAATTATTAAACGGCGATGGAACAGCGCTGTGGTCAGCCAGCAGCAACAAAATTGATGCAATAATCCGTGGCGAAGTCGCTGAAGGTAACTACGAAATCAATGTTGAGGCCAACAAAATTGGACAGAATCAGGTTTTCAAAACTGACATTATGACACTTCAGGAAGGCAAAATCGGTGCTGAGATAACCACAGCTGGAGGGACAACTAATACTACGAACATTTCCAAAGTTGAAAATCCAGAATCACTTCCGTCAACAGGTACTTCATATTTTACTATTAATGTTTCAGGTGACGGGACTGCAGTATCTTCTGCTATGAATACTATGGGAATTTATACACAGCCTGGTTCAAATTTTGTTATAACATCTGTTAATACTACAAATACAGGTGGTAGAGCAGGTTATATTGAAATGGAATTTAATGAGAATTTTACAACAGCAAGTGGTTCTGTTGATAATTCTGTTAATGTTCGTTTTATTGATGCAAAATCAGGTTTTGTTTCCGAATGGCAGTCTGTTAGTGCTACTGCTTCAGGTGGTGATATATCAGTTGATATTTATGGGAGTGGTGGTGAATTAACAAATAGCTCAGGTGACACTATTAGTGGTACCACAACTTTGGATTTGACCGGTGGCGGGCAAATCCAAAAAGGTGATAAAATTTTGTTTTCACTAACTGCTGGTTATGCCGGAACTGACTGGGCTTCTTCCGGAGGAGGTACAATCCAAATGGCTGGAGGTCCATTGGGGCAAGATGGTCCAACACTTGTTTATACAGCTGCCAGCAGTTTAACAGGTGCAACAGATGCACAAAATACTAATGTGAAATATGCTTTTTTAGATACCAACAATGGAAATGTTAACGTAGGCAATTTGGACTTTTCTTTTAGCCCTGGTGATAATGGAAGTGGCAATGGCAATACTAAAACAGGTTCATTAGAGCTTCTTATTGCAGGTAGTGGTGATGCTGCTACCACAACGTCAAAATTAAAAGATATATCAAGATTTGTGGACGCAGACGGTAATAATATATTTGAAAACAAACAGGAGCTAACAATTTGGGGCGGAGGAGAATCAGCAACTGTTTATTTAGAAGGTGACGATACAATCAGTGACTTAGAAGAAAAAATGACAGATGCTATAGTAGATAAGCTTGGATTAGGCTCTAAAGATGAGGCCGTAAATTCTCATTTAGTGGATTATATTTCTGTACCATCCAATAATGGGAAAAGAACTGTTCAGGGAACTTTTGTTATTCAAACAGCTCTTGCTGGCGAACAGGGTGAATTAGCTTTCAGTGGAGATCAGAGATTAATTAATGGCCTATCATTAGCAGAAGTACAAAATTCTGTGAATAATACTACTAAAATAACAATAAGCAATGCGCATACCGGTGATCTGATTGGAGTTGATGAAACCGGTAACGATAGAGTAAACGGTGTAATACAAGGTGTCGAATTGGTCGTAGATTCAAGAGCTAATGTGAAATCCAGTTGGGATGCAACTCAAGAAAAAATAAATTTTTCAAAAAACACTAATACTACAGATAATGAATATTTCCTCCATGTAGTGGATAATTCCACTGACTTACAGATTGGACCTAATGAAGGACAGACACTAAGTGTATCTATCCCTCAGCTTGACACGGTAGGACTTGGGGTTGACAAGATTAAGCTTGTATCACAGGACCTTGCTCAGAGGGCAATTCCGGATATCGATAGGGCAATCGACCAGGTCGTTACCATAAGAGCAACAATAGGAGCTCAGATAAACAGGTTAGATTACTCTGTTGCAAATCTGAAGACTGCGGAAGAAAACATGACAGCCAGTGAATCCAGAATCAGGGACCTGGATATCGCAAGTGAAATGGCTAAATTTACTAAAAATCAAATACTTAGCCAGGCGGGTACTTCAATGCTGGCACAGGCGAATCAGGTACCCCAAAATGCACTGACATTGCTTCAGGGCTAGTTAAATATTATTTAAACTCAGGGAAGAGTATATGAAATTACATGGAGGTAGAAATGGCTGCTTTAAATACAAACAAAAACTTTGAGAAAAATAAAAGTAGATCGCAGTTGACACAACTATATGAAATATTAAGGGAAATGTTTCAGGAGGGCTACTATGGCTCTATTGAAGTAAAGTTTGAAGCTGGCAAAGTGACCATTGTCAGAAAAACAGAAAGTATCAAGATATGATTGAAGGGGAGCAATT
>DDHP01000010.1:41468-41797 GCA_002338145.1 Deferribacteraceae bacterium UBA1873
GCGTGAGGCGTGAGGCAGAGGTAAAGGTAGAGGTAGAGGTTGAAAGGGTTGAAGTGGTTGATAAAGTTTAACATGGTTGTGATTTCCTTTATCCGTCATTGCGACCGCAACTAAGCAATCTCCTATATGGGTCATGAGATAGTCACGGGCTACCGGCTCCTGATAATAACATTTATTTTCCACCTACACCTACTAAGTAGTTGAATTTCATCATCTATGCGTTTGCCTGTAAGTTACCTGGTAAAACTCATATTTTTGTAAATGGGAAAAACAATAACTTCTTTTTTGGAATTAAGTGCTATTTTTTTTCTGCATGATACTTTCATTTG
>DDHP01000010.1:42023-44012 GCA_002338145.1 Deferribacteraceae bacterium UBA1873
CGCTACTGTTTGGAAAAGTATTGATTTTGATGAGAGCATAATTTTAATAGTTTTAAATTTCAAGCATATTGGCGGATTATAGGTTTTTGAAAACAGAGCGAATAGTTTCCACATGCTAAAAAGTTTTTGGTTGCATTTGTATTGAATTATTCATAACCCGAACTATTGTTAGTAAAAAAGGAGTGAAAATATGTCTGAAAATGTAAAAAGGAGAGCTGCAGGGGCTGTAATGGGAGCATTCATTGGTGATGCTCTTGCTTTGGGGCCGCATTGGTATTATGACCTTGAGAAATTTCGTGAAGATTACGGAGAGTGGGTTGATGATTATACCGCTCCGAAAAAGGGAAGATACCATGAAGGGCTTGATGCCGGAGATTTATCCCAGTCAGGATACATCCTGAAAATGCTGCTTGAAAGCATAGCGGAAAATATGGGTTATGACGAAAATGATTTTTGCAACAGAATGGATAATAACCTCCTTGCTCAAATAGACGGAACACCTGTCAGCGGGCCCGGCAATTATACCAGTCAATCCATAAGGGATGCTTATCGTAATCGAATTGTTAATAAGCTGCAATGGGGAGAATTCGAAGGCCATGCAGATACAACGGAAGCTATTGAACGGACTCTGGGTATAACAGCTTATTATGCCGGTGATTTGAAGGGAGCCAGCGAAAACGTTTATGCAAACACTATTTTGACTCAAAGTGATGAACTTGTTGCTTCTATGACTGTCGCTTTTAATGCCGTACTCTGGATGCTCATAAACGGATATCCTCTGGATGAAAAAATTTCCGGCAGATTAATGAAAGAGGTTAAAAATAAGACGCTTCCATTTCATGCTGTTACGGGAGATGATTTGGCACCTCCCAAAAAAGGTGTTTCTGAGGCTTCCCGGCTGGGGCGTTTTGCATCTCCTGATGCGCTTTTGACTCCTTCTTTCATTGCCAGGGCTGCAGAAGATCCCGGCATTTCAATTGAACCCGCATGGAAGGTTTCTCTTGTCTACGGTATGCCTTGCGCAATATATCATATTCTGCCTTCTGTTTATTATCTTGCGGCACGTTTCAAAGATGATTTTGAATCAGCGGTACTGCACGCTGTGAACAGTGGCGGACAGAATATGGCAAGAGCTATGCTTACTGGTGCTTTGGTTGGCGCCCAGGTGGGGATAGATGGCATTCCCGGGAGGTTTATAGATGGGCTGACTGAAAAAGACAGTCTGCTGAAGGTTACTGAAAGGCTTTTTGGCTGACAGAAGCCAGTAAGGTTTTTCATAAGTGTGATTTTGTTGGGAAAATATTGATATGGAGAGAAGTGAGTTCAAACTTATTTATTACAGACTTTTTTATTGCGGAAAATTTTGTATTAATAACCCAGGGCATTATGGGTGTTATAGCCTTTTTTGCCTAATAATGGTATCTGCACTGGGCTACAATTATAAGATTATCGACAACTTTATAGACAAGTCTGTGTTCGGATGTAATCCTTCTGGAATAATACCCGTCCAGATTTTCTTTGAGACGTTCCGGTTTTCCAAGTCCTTTAGAATCATAAGGATTTCTTTTTATATCTTTTAGAAGGAGATTAATCCTTTTTAAAATTTTCTTATCATTTTTTTGCCAGTACAGATAATCTTCCCATGCGTTATCTGCAAAACCAACAATCATAAATCAATATCTTTTTTTAAGAAATCAGAATTTTCTATCTGATCCACAGCTTCATAGAGTCTTTTTCTGTTTGTTTGTGAAGTTAAAAGATAGAGTGTTTCTTTAATAGCCGAATATTCTTCCAGGGACATTAATACAGCATTTTTATTATTTTTTGTGGTGATAACGAATTCTTCATGGTCATCACAGGCTTTATCAATTATCTTTCTCAAATTATTTCGTGCTTTAGAATACACTATTGGCTGCATAAACACATCTCATTGACAATATATTGTCAATATATTCCGTCTTATTTTACAAATCAAGCTTAAATATACTA
>DDHP01000099.1 GCA_002338145.1 Deferribacteraceae bacterium UBA1873
ATGACCATTTATAGTTATTTAAAGGTCTCGAAACTGCGATATCCTACTTTGCGCAAATCCCAAATACAAAGGTATTGCAATGTAAAATCTGAAATATTGTTAATTAATGTTTAAAACCTGTGACAGTATTTCCTTGTAAGTGAAGAGCTTTATCTCTGAAAAATATATCGCCGCCGTTAGTGCCAATATACAAGCTTTTACCGCTTATTACGGCGTACTCAAAAATGTATGAATTTACAGGCGCAAAATCACAGATGATAATACCCTTTGTATCCGCTTTTGGTATATCTGTCAGATGAATTCGTGATTTAATGATAGCCGGACAGTTTTTGTCATTACTGTAGTTAAAGGATATATCATCCGATGGATTTACTGCAACGCACTGAAGCTCAATTTTGTCAGAATATTTTTTAAGTAAATTATAAAAAATATGGGGAATTTTATCTATGTCTTTTTCAAAAATCAGTTTTGGAACAAACTGCGCCTTGTATCGCTCGTATTGTGATTTTTTAAAATATAAAGCAAAAGGTATGTTTCCGTAAAAGCTGTTATTTTTTATGTTCTTTATTTCGTCAATTTCCAGATAGCAGATATCTTCTTTGTTATTTATCTGGTTTTTATCCACCAGATCAGTTGCAACTTTAGAAAATATAAAATTAATGTCTTTCATATAACTTTGGGCTATCTTGAAAAGTTTATCTCTTTTATCCAGGAAATTGTGAACAAGTTTTAGCTCCTGCAGCAGTTTGCCTTCATTGAAGAATTTGGTAAAAAAACCTGTTTTTTTCAAAAATGCACTGATATCTGCAGGCTCATACTCAAAATCAATTATAAACCTTTTTTTAGGCGCAAAAATATCAAAAAACATGTAAATATCTTTATTGTTATACGTTTGGAAGATATTCGTTTTTCTGGTTTTATAAATTAAGGATGATGCAAAATCAAAATTTTTGACAATGTTAAATATATTTACAAATGCAAAATTGATTTTGAGAGAAATCATCTGTCCCGCCATTGCAAAAAGAGCCAGTATTTCCTGAAATCTTTCATCAGTGATAGTATTAAAATCTAAGCTGTGTTTTGTTTGCTCCAGCTCATCCAGATATTTATCCACTTCATCTGCTTTTATGTCTAACAGCTTAATGTCTAATGGTCTAAGCTTTTTCTTATTTTCTTTAGCAAAGACAGAGGATGCATAATTCATATTCAAAACGTCCTCACTTCCACCCATAGTGTTGTATATAAAACGCATATTGCTCAAATTCACAAAAAGTTTTCCGGCAATAAGATTAATTGAAGGAGAATACGTTTTGAATCCGGCATGGATGTACAGTGGATTTAGTATGTCAGGTATTTTATTAATGATGGATGAAGCTAAAGGGGAAAGTGTTTCCGGTAGCATTTCCGATAGTATTCCTTTGCTGTACAATGTTTTATCGTGTGCCAGGTTGCTGTTGAAAAGGGATAACTCCACAGAGGAAAGGCATGATGGCACTTTTCTTTGATCAAACAGCAAATGGTCATCATAGGTATTGTCCTCTTCGATACTGTGTATATATATTTTATCTGATACGGAAAAATAGCATAGGGGGACAAAATCTATATTTTTTTCTATATTTGAAAAAGCATCAGCTATTTTTGCAACGCTTTTGTTATCCAGGGGGATTTCACCTTTCAGTAATCGTATATTATCTTTGAAAATTCCCTTCAAAATCAAAAATTCACATTGATTTCCAAGTACATAATAAAAACCAGTATTTCCCATAAAATGAAAGAAACCTTTGAAGGATTCTTCTGAAGATGTTCGGGAAAATGTTATTCCCAAGGGTTCTAATTTGTTTTTAATATTTTTTGTTATCATATTACTCTCTGTATGGATAAAAGGGCGACCTGAATATTTCTGACTTTTATTAATAACAAAAACTGTGAAGATTCACAACAATTTTAATTTTTACCTATAGCCTGAGAACACAACCTGTGTAATATATGCTTTTATTGCCAAAAATGGTGTGATGCCAGTTCAGTCTATCCTTTACGAAAACAATTTATTGAGGTAACATGAGGGTGATTAAAAGTTCAGGGAGGTTGCATATGAGTAAAAAATTCAAAGCATTAGTTGTAAGTAAAGAAGGGGACAGTTTTGTCAGAGAAATTAAAGAGAGATCTGTTGATGATTTGCCGGAAGGTGATGTTCTGATAAAGGTTAAATATTCTTCATTGAATTATAAGGATGCATTATCTGCTATTGGCAATAAAGGGGTTACCAGAAAATTCCCCCACACACCAGGTATTGATGCCGCAGGAGTAGTAGCAGAGTCTTCTGATTCTTCATTTCAGGAAGGTGAGGAAGTTCTGGTTACAGGATATGATCTGGGGATGAATACAGATGGTGGTTTTGGCGAATATATTCGTGTTCCTTCCGAATGGGTTGTTAGGCTGCCGAAAAATCTATCGTTGAGAGAAAGCATGATAATCGGCACTGCAGGGTTTACCGCCGGTTTATCTGTGTACTCTCTGGCAGAAAACAATACAATGCCTGAAGATGGTGAAATACTGGTAACAGGGGCAACAGGCGGTGTGGGCTCTATAGCAGTTGCACTGCTTTCAAAAGCCGGTTATCATCCGGTAGCTGTTACAGGAAAAATGGACAGGGAAAATTTTCTTAAAAAACTGGGGGCAGTTAGGGTAATAAGCAGAGATGAGGCTGATGATAAGAGTGGTAAACCTATGCTTAAAGGTGTCTGGGGTGGTGCAGTCGATACCGTAGGGGGTAACATTCTTGCAACGGCTATTAAAAGTACAAAATATATGGGTACGGTAACAGCCTGCGGTTTGACCCAGTCAACGGAATTTACCAGCAGTGTTTTTCCTTTTATTTTGCGAGGAGTCAGGCTTATTGGAATTGATTCTGTTGAACTACCGATGGATATAAGATTAAATGTATGGAATAAACTTGCAAATGAATGGAAACTGGATAATCTGGATTATTTAGCCAACGAGATAAAACTGGATGATGTGGATGGGTACATAGATTCTATATTAGCAGGAAAATTAAGCGGACGTACACTGATTAACCTGCAATCGTAACAGGCATGAGCGCTGAAATTATTAGTATAAGAAAATGTACCCCCTCTTTCTCGCCTCCAAGTTTTAGTTCAATGTTCAACGTTCAAGGTTCGCCGTTTATCAGTTATATCTATTCAGTTCAGTCCATTTATATAGAAAATACCTCATTCTAAGATAGGAGGGGGCGGTGATGGTATGAAAATAGCTGATTGATTAGAGATTCCCCGGTTCCATTTGCCCTGACAAGAAAATGTCATCTCGACCGCCGTTTGATAAAGAGACCTCTCGACTCCGCTTGAGGTGACAGAAAACTGTTATTTGGTAAGAGATCCCTCCACTCCGTTCGGGATGACATAATACATTGTCATTTCGACCGGAACCGAGCACATAAGTCTTTATGTGCTCGGTGGAGTGGAGAAATCTCAGACGTCGTTTGATAAAGAGACCTCTCGACTCCGCTCGCTCCTGTGAAATATCAGCTTTGCTGATAGACCGAAGGTCATTTCATAGGGCATGGGGTGTGGCAGTGAAGCAGTGATTCAAAAGTCTTGGAATTTGAGCTATTAGTCCCGCTGAAAAAATTTGGATTCAGCGTAGATCCGGTTTTTTCCATTATTTTTTGCTTTGTACAGATTTTTGTCTGCTCTTTCAAGGGTTTCTTCTGGGGCTTCATCATGTTTGTGGACAGCCAGACCAAAGCTTGCAGTTATACTTATTTTGTTATTTTTTAGTTTAAATTTGGTTTTTGATAACTCCAGACGTATATCGTCGATAAGTTCACAAGCTTTTTGAAAGGTAATATCCTCGAAAGCAATGACAAATTCTTCCCCTCCGTATCTAAAAGCGGTTCCCCTTGAACCGGAAATTTTTTTAATGATCTGTGCAAAATGCTTTATAACGTGATCGCCGGCATTGTGCCCGTAAGTGTCATTAATATGTTTGAAATCGTCTAAATCTGTCATAACAATTATAAAGGGCATTTGTTTTGATTCGGAAGCAGAAAGCTCTTCAAAAATTCTGAACATATATTTTTTTCTGTAAAGTCCGGTTAATTCATCAAACATTGCTTCTGTTTTGTATTTATCCAATTCACTTTTTATATTTTCATATTTCTCCTTATAACTTTCCAGCTGGAGTGAAATATCTGTATAATTTTTTCTAAATGCTGTTTGTTTCTTGCTTTTTACAGCTATTTTGTTTTCAACAAGCACATTAATTTTGTCCGCAACCCTTATAACCTCATTTTTAAGTTTCTCGAAACTTTCTTCGTTGTCCATAAGAGTGTGAATGCTTTTTATATTATTTAAAACTTCACTGTCATCTTTATTGTCAGCTTCCAGTATTTTTATGTTTTCATCTGTTAATTCCAGAAGTTTCCATCCGGTACTGTTTATACGCTCAAGAAAGTCTTTGAAAAAGCTGTTAATCCTTTTTATGGATTCATCATAGCTTTTATAAGAGCTGCCCAAGATTGCAATGATGTCGGTCAGGTCATCAAACAGTCTTTCGTTTGAAATATGATTAATCTTATATTTTAGGTTTTGAAGATGCTTTTCAGATAAGTAGGGTCTGAAATTTTCAGTCTGTTTACGCAGAAGTGTTTTTATGTCTTCGATAATATTTTCTGATTCGTTTCGTGAGTTTTCAATAACAGATAAAATTTCCTCGTCTCTAAGCAGATATTTTTTCAAATTTGTTGAATCGAATGTTTCTCCGTTCATTCTGATTTCTCTAATTATTTTAATTACTTTTATAGAAAGCAGGTGGATAAGTGTTGAAATATTAGTTGCCATAATTTTATCTCCGGATACGTATAATTAGCTTATTTTATGTTCTTTTTCCGACTTGGTAAAGATAAAACACACAAACCAGCAAATATGAGTACAATGCCGGACAGGCTGATTATTCCAAGCTTTTCGTTTAAAACTATTATACCCAGCAGTGTGGCTGTTAACGGTTCAGCCAAAGATAAGGTTGCAGTCTCTGAAACTTTTATAAGCCGTAGTCCTCTTGCAAAGAAAAAATATGAAAGAGCAGTGGCAAATACTCCCAAGTGTATAACTATCGATAGTCCTCTCACAGTCATAAGGCCGGATGTATCGTGGAAAAAAAGTACAGGCAACAGAACTATAGCACCTCCCATAAATAATACTGCCATGACAGAGTTTGCGTTGTTTTTGTCCAGCAGTATTTTACTTACCATTGTATATGAGGCATAAAAAAAGCCTGCCCCCACGCTTAATAATATTCCCAGTATACTGTAGTTAAATGTTCCATTTTGGGAGCCGTATGTCAAAAGTCCAAGGCCACAAACAGCAATACAGGTGGATAATATCCATCTTTTTGTAATAATTTCCTTGTAAAAAATCATTGCCAAGATGCCTGCAGATATGGGGCCGCTTCCTATTCCAACCATTGTTCCTATGGATACTCCGGCATATTTTACACCGTAAAAAAATGAAAGCTGATAAAATGCAACAGAAAAAATTCCATAAAGAGTCAAAAGTAGTGGCCATTTTTCGCTTTTGGAAAAACTTCTTTTATACAGGGCGTAACAAAACAGTACAGTACCGCCGAGTAAAATTCGTAATGCACCTATTACAGCAGAACTCATATTCTCAGGGGCAAGCCCCTGTGAAGTACCCGTTGTACCCCATAGTACCGCAGCAAATATTACCAGAAAAAAACCTTTTGTTCTAAGAGACAGTAAATCACTCATGTTAAAAGCACTAAAACAATAGTCATTGCAGCCGTACCTTCGATAAACCCGAATATTGAAACATAATGTTCTCCGTATCCTTATGCAATATGAGATATATAATTCCCGGCAAAATGGACTGACGGGCCAGCAGGAAATTAGAATTAGAATTTTTGGTCAATAACGTCATAAAACTGCCCATCCCTGTTGATAAATCGGCAAACTGCCAACACCAAAAGCAAAAATTATATTTGAATTCATATAACCCTCCTAAAAAAACATTGCAAATTATCATCAATACGTATTTTAAGCAATAAGAGTATTTTCAAATATTATCACCCTAAAATTTATATAAAAGTACTCTTTAATAATTTAAGCAGTACAATGCTGATACATGAAAATACACTTATTGCACAAAATAGGTGATGTTAGAATTTTTAAGGTTGACATTAAAAAATATTTTAGAATAATTAACCCTAATCAAATTAGGAGGAAAGAATGGGATTTAATTTCGATTATAAAGTACCTAAAGTTGTTGCTGAAATTGGTTGCAACCATATGGGGCAATTTGAGATTGCAAAAGAGTTAATCGATTTAGCAAAGCAATCAGGAGCAAAATATGTTAAATTTCAAAAACGGAATAATAAAGAACTTTTAACAGAAGAACAATATAATACTCCTCATCCAGTACCTGA
>DDHP01000098.1:0-1072 GCA_002338145.1 Deferribacteraceae bacterium UBA1873
GATTATAAAGTAAGGACTGAAGAAAATGTTATAAACTCAGATGGTACTTTGATTATTTATAAAAATCTGTCTGGTGGGACAAAACTCACTGTGAAATTTGCTGAGAAGCATAATAAACCTTATCTGTTAATAAAAATGTCGAATGATATAAAAGAAAATGCATCTATAAGAAAATCATTAATATTATAGAAAATATTGAAGACGAAAATATACATTCATTTTTGCACAATATTTTTACGGACTGGCGATTTCTGGTAAGATTTTTTAGGAAACCAGCTTCAATAAGAAACCATGATTCCGGGCGGGTGGGACTTGCTAAACATACATTGGATGTAGCTGAGAATGTTTTGCATCTGTCCCGCTATAAATCAAAGCAATTCCAAGATATTGCAGTAGCAGGTGCATTATTGCATGATATCGGCAAAATAATTGCTTATAAAAAACATAAAAATGCACAACATTATTATTGTCCCTATATAAATTTAGTAGGACATAAATATGCCGGAATAAAATTATTTGAAAAGCTGACTAACAAGTATGATATTCTGCCCTTTAAATATAAAATCATAATTTTGAATATTTTGCAGGGGCAGCATTCTACTGATTACGATTACAATATGACAGAAGAAGCTTTTTATGTGAAGGAGGCTGATAAATTGGCAGCAAAAATGTCAGTTGATTTTTGTAGTAACAGCGGAGTTGAATATAACAAGTATTTGAATAGATTTGTAACCAGTTCTGAGTTGTATTTAAATAAAGATTATTTCCCTAATATTCTGATATGATTGTCTGCAAGATATTATGATAAAATATTTTTTTATCCAGCATGAGTACACCTGCGGGCAAATATGCTGTTAGAATTTATCGTGTGTTTACATACAACAACGAGTGATCTATAATATACTCATATAATTATAGAAAGGAAAGTGAGTAAGGTTGTGAGTAAACCGTTTTCGGTAGATTTAGGTTTTGCGAGTTTTATAAGGAACTTATATGGTTCAGTTAGACCCCCGTTGCCCGCTTTCTTTTTCTTCTATACTATCAATAATTTAATTTTTCATTTGTGCCGCTG
>DDHP01000098.1:1441-2571 GCA_002338145.1 Deferribacteraceae bacterium UBA1873
TCGACCGAAACGGAGTGGAGTGGAGAGATCTCTGACGTTGTTTGACAAAATGTACCCCCTCCGCATCTCCCCCAAGTTTTAGTTCAATGTTCAACGTTCAAGGTTCGCCGTTTATCAATTATATCTGTTCAGTCCATTCATATAGAAAATACCTCATTCTAAGATAGGAGGGGTTAGGGCTTGCCATGCCAGCCCTGTTGATTATAGCAAAATTCACACAGGGTTGAATGCTGTAAGCAAATGGCTTAGCCATTTATTCAATTGGGGGTGGTATGAAAGTAGCTGTTTGCCTATGAGACCTCTCCGCTTCGGTCGAGGTGACAGTTTTTTGGCTAGCATCCGTCTTGTGCGAATAAATAGAATGTAAATTCCCAGTCTGAAAGACTGGTGCCAGCTGCAGGCATTCTTTACCATATGAAACGATATAGTAAACAAATATGCAAGTGTGCTTATCATCCGTTCTTCCCATATATTTTTGTATATTATTTTTCAGCTAACTCCAATAAAATATTAAGCTCAACTTACAGATCTGAATGAAAAATGAGGCATTTTTTCCAGATCCTGCCGGAGTTTTTCCAGGTACGTTTTTGAAGCTGCCTCCCGGACTAAGTCATTGTTTTTAAATCGTTTATCTAATATTTTTCCATCGATATTGATTTTTTGTACTATTATCTTTTGGTCGTTTTTCAAATGGATATTTTTTTGTTTTAGAAGATGCATAAATTTGGAAAAATCGTCTGCGGAATAGGCTTTCCAAAGTGTGTGCCTTATTTCAAAATTTACTGTTTCTCCTTTAAAAGTTTCGTAAGTTTTTATTTCATTTAATGTCTCTAAAAAGATATCAAGCGTATAATTTTTATTTCTTGTCACATATTGAATGTCGTCGGTACTCAATCCTTTCAGATCGAGGGCTATATAATCCAACAGATCGTTTTGCAAAAGTGTTTTTAATTTTTCCGGAAAGTCTCCGTTTGTATCCAGTTTAACGGAAATATTCATATTCTTTAATTTTTTAATTATCTCAAAAATATGAGGACTTATTAACGGTTCACCACCTGTAATAGTTACAGCATTTATGTTATTCTTTTTAATATAGTCAAAAAAATCACTGCTCACATTATAGCTTGATG
>DDHP01000078.1:0-6196 GCA_002338145.1 Deferribacteraceae bacterium UBA1873
TATATGTTCGGCAGCGGGGATAAATGGGTAAATCACGGTTTCCTGCTTAATACTTCTAATTTAGATGTACGCTATCCCGAAGCGTTTGGTTATCTGAACCAGACCTATGTGGAGCAAATGCAGGGACTTGCAATAACACAGGCTCTGAATTTTTTGAGTACTCCGCCTCAATAAGCAAAACACTTAAAGGCGGCTCAACTGAGCCGCCTTTTTTTATGCAAGTTTTTTTAGTGTATTCTGCAGTAAATAGAGTATTTTTTCAACGGATTCTAAATCAAGACGCTCCTCCGGGGAGTGTGCGTTTTCTATAGTGGGTCCTATTGACACCATATCAAGGTTTCTGAACTTTTCTTTTATTATTCCACATTCTAGCCCGGCATGTATGATATCGACTTTTATCTCTCTGTTGAAAATTTCTCTGTAGGTTTCCCGGACGGTTTTCAAAAGCTCTGATTCTGTATCCGGTGTCCAGCCGGGATACTCATTGCCGGTAGTGAATTCCATGTTTGCTTTTTTTGCTGTATTTTCAATCTCTAACGTCAGATTGTCCATTCTTTCAGCATCAGAGCTTCTTTGGCTTACCAGAAACTCCACAAATCCGTTTCTCATTGTGATAATAGCCAGATTTGACGATGCTTCCACTTTGTCATCAATTTCAGGTACATACGAGTGTACACCGTGTGGAACTTCATCAATAAATTTCAGTATATCTTTTGTGCATTGAGTGGGAATAGTTTTGTAAGAATTATTATGCCGGAGCATTTCGATAGATATGTAATCTTTTGCTTTAATATTGCAGATTATTTCTTTCAGATTCTCATATACTAAGCTCTCTTCCACAACAAATTCTGCATAGGCGTATCTTGGTATGGCATTGTGAGCATTTCCCCCTTCAATTTTTATTAACCTGATATTTGTATTTTTAGCTATACAGCTTAAAGCTTTGCCCAGAAGTTTAATTGCATTGTATCTGTTTTTGTTTATATCAAGACCGGAATGACCACCTTTTAATCCGTTTACTTCGATAGAAAACGTGTTTTTACTGTTTGACCAATCAAACGTATCAATTTTCTTTTTCACAAGTGTATCTCTGCCTCCGGCACAGCCGATAATAACTTCCCCTTCGGTTTCTGTGTCAAGATTTATCAACATATGCCCGGTAATCATTTTATCTCCAAGGTTGTTTGCCCCAACAAGGCCTCTTTCCTCGTCAACAGTAAAAACTAACTCTATATTGGGTTTGGAAATGTCAGCATCTGCCAAAAGAAGTGCTATGGCCATACCTGCACCGTTGTCAGCACCGAGTGTTGTTCCATCTGCATTGAGCCATTTACCGTCCTTAATTATTTTAATGGGGTCTTTGTGAAAGTCATGTTTAATGTTATTGTGTTTTTCGCAAACCATATCCATATGATTTTGGAGAGCAAGTGTTTTCTCACTGCCATTGTCAACTTTTATTGAAATATTGCCAGCACTGTCTATATTCCATGTATATTTTTTGGATTCAGCTCGGTGTATGAGCCAATTGGCAATCTGGGACTCGTTTCCGGAACATCTGGGAATGGACGAAATTTCCCGAAATATTTGCATAAATTTTTCCAAATCTGTCATATCTGACTCCTTGAAGTTTAACTATAAAAAGATATTAAATGATTAACTGTGACATCTCAAGAAAATTATACTTTTCGGCACCGATACAAAATTTTGTGTAAATTGTATTTACTATTAGACTAAAAATTGGGGTATTTTAAAATAGAAAAATATGTTATAATTACATACAGAGATTTTGGCGCAACTCTATTTAGTCATGCTGCAACATCAGGGTAAGAATTTTGCAATCATGCAAAGGTTTTATATATTAGGTTTGAAGGGGGCACTGTAATGAAGAAAGATAAGGTAATTATTTCCAGTGATGCTGAAGACAGGGACTATCCTGAGGCAGTAATTTTAACCGAAAAGGATGCTCTGGAATTGTATAATGCTAAAACCGGGGAAAAAGTGGAATGCAGCAGTCCCAATGTGGATTATGTGGTGGTGGGGGATGGATTTTTCGAGTTTCACGGGCAGGATTATGGTACTATTAAGTTTGACAAACAGTTTGTGAAACTTGTGATAGACAAATCTTATTATGTAGGACAAAAACTTAAATCCAACAAACCTTACCAGATACGTTGAGCAGTCCGGCAGTATTGCCAGACTGTTTACTTAATTTCCAGATAGATAAATTCGCTTTTATCGCCGGCAAGAAGTCCTTTTCTGAAGTTTCGCAAAAGAAAAACGTATACTTTGCCAAAGCGCTCCTGCAGATAATAATCAACGATAACCGGATTGAACACATCAGATTCCCACACCCTTCTAAGCATATTGCTTTGCCATTTAAAACCGGCAAACTGTGATTCAGTATACTTGTCAAAGTTTGGCAAAAAAGCTGACAGACGCTTGTTCTTAAGCATAAAAACCTGTTTAGATGATGTTACAAAAATTCTGCCTTTCAAAGGTTTTTTATATTTTGTAAGTTCAAAAGTTTCGTCTGCGTAATCTTCACTGCTCAGTTTTTTCTTTATTTCTTCAGAGATAATAAAATCATACGGGGTATCCCCAAGACGCTCGTTGCTTTTGTATATTTTTCGCCCTGAATCGTATACTTCCAGATTATAGTCGTCATTCACATATAACGTTTCGTTTTCCGGATCTTTATCAATATTTCCTAAACCGAAACCAAACAGCCCAAATTTTTCTGTCCCGGCGATGGAATCGCCTCTGCGGTAGCCATTTTGATAACTATAACGATATATATTTCCGTAATATTCTCCGTCGTATGATATCCGCTGAGCTGTAATTATCTTTTCGTTGTTAGCCAGGATTGTTCTGAATAAAAACGGAATCTCATCTTTTAGTAATCTAAAATTATCTGCGTTGTCGCTCTTTTCGTAAATAAAAGATTTAATAGATCTTGTATTGGAAATATGGGATACAAAAATTTCATCATATCCGTTTTCATTGAGATCCGCTACTTCTACACTGACTATTTCACTGAAATCATTTTTAATTTCTGTGACAAACTCGAAGCCGTCAGCTACAAAGCGGTAAATATGGATATTTTTGTCATCAGCGGCAACTATATAGTCATAATCATCGTTGTAAAGATTTCCCACTGCGATACTTTTGAATCTCTGGTCAATGGGGCCGCTTCTGAGCAAATCAACCGTTGTTTCAGAAGAAACTCCTGTATCTATATCTGAGTAATATAGTGTTTTGATAATTTCTGTACCTGCAAAAATGTCTACATTAATACCGCCGGAGGAATCCTGGCTGAATTTTATCCCGTATTCCGGATTCTTTGATATTCTGATATTCTTAGCACTGCTAAGATCCTGTTTTAATAAAAGCTGCGGGCGTTTGTCCATGTTTTCATAATCTACTGTGACATCTACAGGTGGACTACTGCTAAGCAAATCTGCCTTTTGAAAATCTTCATTTTTGTCCACAATAGTAGCTGTACTGTATTTTTCAAAAATTTCCTGTATTTTTATTGAACCGATTTTTTCTTTCTTTTTGCCGAGGATTTCACCTGTTATAGGGTGCTTTATCGTTTCGGATTCTCTATAAACATTATATGTTTTGCCGGGGTAAGCTCCATCGTCGAATGTCAGGTCAGTATATATTTTATCGTCTGCAATTTCGATAATGTAGCCTGAGCTTTTTGCGAAAAAATTGTCTATATCTTTTACCACAGGTTCATACCTTGCCCACAAAATTGCAGGAAATAATAAAAACAAAACAAAAATAACCTTTTTCATAACTACCTCTTATTAATTTTTCGTAATTGTAATACATCGACACGGTATCGTGTCAAGTACTATATTTATTAATACCATTAAGTTGTTTTTCCGGGGATAAAGTTCATGTAAATCTTCATTTAAGGATGTGAAGCAGAAAAATTTTCATCTTCAGTGTTCAATTTTGATCTCATCTTAGTCCTGATTTCGTTCATACCGCTGTAAAATTCGCTCATCATTACGGAAAGGAGGTATTTGCCATTTTCTGTAACGTAATACTTATTGTTATTTTTTTTGACGGCTCCGGCCAGTTTTAATAAACCAAATTCAGCTTTAGGAAAACTATGTTTGAATTTAAAACCGAAGATATCCACCATCATTCTGTACTGTTTAATTGCGTGTTTTCTGAAGGATATCCCTTTGATAATTGAGATATTATTATTATTTACCAGTTTTTCATATTCTCTCAAAGAAAATGTATTGACGTAAAAAGTATCCCCAATAAAACTGAATGCCCCGGAGCCAAGTCCCACATATTCGTCATTATCCACAACATATTCATCGATAATTTCCGCCCTGTCCTTAGAAAAAGCCCATGAAGTTCGCTGCAGGTAATCCTCCCTGTTCATTTCTTTTAAAATTAACTGGTACAAATTTTTTTCGGTCTTAAGTGATTTGTAACCTTCTTTGTTTTTTATGCCGAAACCTTTTTCATTACCGAACATCAAAGGGTAAAAAGTAATTTGACTGCTTTCAGCCGAGAGGACTTTATTAATATCATCTAAAAGGGATTGCTCTGACTGGCCGGGATAGTTAAAAATCATATCTATGTTTACTATAGGGAAATGTGGGATTATTTTTTTTACCTTTTCCAGCTGCTGTTCACCAGAACCGAATTTTTCATATCTGCCTATCATTTTCAGATAATTGTCATCGAAAGTCTGTATCCCCACCGAAAGCCGGTCAATTCTGTCAACTGTGTTTTCAAGGATGGGTGAGGATATATGATCGGGGTCGCTCTCACAGGACACCTCTTTTATATCAAAAAGTTTTTTGGCAAAATCTATAGTTTTTGCTAATTCATCAGGAAGTACAGTGGGGGTACCTCCTCCTAAGTACATTGCTCCGAAATTGTAGCCTTTCTCGGCGATAATTGTCATTTCTTTGCGTAATAATTTAAAATAGTAACGTGCCGTGTTTTCTTCAAAGTGAAACTTGTGAAATGTGCAGTAACTGCAAAAAGAAAAACAGAAAGGGATATGAAGATATAAAAGTCTTTTTTTATTGTCTTCAGATGTTGGAAATGAGAGTGTGTTAAGTTTTGAAAGTTTGAGATAATATTTGCATGCAGATTTCATTACAAAACTGGTTACAAATGCTTTATAACCAAGAGTTATATCGTTTATTTTCATCAAACTTGTCTCCAATTTCATGAATTTTGTGAAATAATAAATTTGAAAAACTATACTTTATTTTTAGTCAGTATTCAAGTTTAACTGTTTCTGCTTTCTTATTTTTTGCAATAAGAGTATTTTTATATAACTTTGTGGTGACGGTAATGACTGCTGTAAAATATTCTACAGCAGTTTGCAGAATATTCTACAAAAAAATATTTATTGATTTTATTATCAATAGGATAATAGTGGTATAAAATTTGCTTAATGAATGCATGCATGCATGCCATATTAAATTAAATCAGGAATTCAAGCTTATGAAAAAACTTTTTTGCTTTGTTTCTGACTATGCTTATTGTAGGATGCAACAGCGGTAAATATGAAAGTGTAAAACCTGCAAACGGATGTTGTGAAAATTATCGTTAGTGATGTCAACGTGGACAATGTTTACTATTATGAAATGCAGAGTGGCACAGTTATATTAAGCTTTTTGTTTTGAAAAGTATGGATAAAATCACGCATGATATTGTTTTGATGGGCGGGTATGCTAAAAAGATTGTCAATATGAAGGATGGACGTATTGTATCTTAGGAAATATTATATACCGGGCGGTAAAATCTCGTTAATAACCTCAATTATCGCTATTGGAATTATTGTGTATTTGCATATTAATACTCCACCGGGATTTCACATAATACATATTATACACTACTATATGTTGTATCTGGTGGTTATTTATACTGCAATGAAATTCGGATTTTTGGGAGGTCTGCTCTCAGCTTGTATTATTACCGTTTTTTATGCCCCCGGGGTTTATCTTAATCTTTTTGATTTGCAGCATTATCAGGTTAGAAGTTTTGTCGAGATACTTATGATGTATACGTTGGGGTTATTTGCCGGTTTGTATTCCCAAAGGATCTATTTGCAGAACAGCAAGCTTAAGCAGACTTATGAGCAGCTGGAAAAAAGTATTGAAGAAAAGATAAAAATGGAAAAAGAAGTCGCCAAATCGGAAAAATTAAG
>DDHP01000078.1:6432-6752 GCA_002338145.1 Deferribacteraceae bacterium UBA1873
GTAATGGGGCAGCTGTCTGCAGGGATAGCTCATGAAATAAGAAATCCGCTTGCCTCCTTGAAATCTGCGTCGAGAATGCTTAAAGACGGCAGAAATTCACCTCAGATTCTTGATATTATGATTTCGGAAATAGACAGGCTTAATTCTTTTGTGGAGAGGTTTTTGCAATATGCCAATTTCGGGAAAATTGAGAATGAAAAAATAGAAGTTTCTTCCTTTTTTGATGAACTGGCGGAGCTGCTCAGGCTTCTTTGTAAAAGCACTGATGATATAGATTTGAAAATACGGAATTATTTGGATGAAGATTGTTTTATGGAAGG
>DDHP01000078.1:7074-7935 GCA_002338145.1 Deferribacteraceae bacterium UBA1873
TTTTTTGAAGTGGACTGTGAAGATGGATATGTGGTCTTCAGAATAAAAGATACAGGCAGCGGGATTCCGGATGAGATAAAAGAAAGGATTTACGAACCTTTTTTTACAACCAAAGAGACGGGCACCGGCCTCGGTCTGACAATAACAGCCAAAATTATAAAAGACCACGACGGCATTTTGCACATTGAAAATGATAACGGGGCACATTTTACTATAAAATTTAAAAGGGTGAGTGATGAATATACTTCTGATTGAAGATAATGAATCTTTGGCAATGCTTATCAGAATGATGCTTGAAGAGGAAGGTTATGAAATCACCTACTGCTCCAGAGGGGACAGTGCTCTTGAAACATTTGAAAAAGGTAAGTTTGATATCATAATTACCGACGTTAAGCTGCCCGGGGTAAACGGGCATGAAATACTGCACCGTGTTTTATCCGACGATCCGGACGCTTTGGTTATAGTGATAACAGCTTACGGGAACATTTCGGATGCCGTAAAGTCTATAAAAGCCGGTGCTTTTGATTATATTGCAAAGCCTTTTGAAAATGAAGATTTGCTGCACACCGTAAATAAGGCTGCCAGATATAAAGAACTGAAACAGGAAAATACAAACCTGAAGAATTATGTAAAGGACTCACTTAAGCCGCAGATTATAGGAAACAGCAGAAAAATGCAGGAAGTTCTGGATCTTGCTGGCAGAGTGGCAAATACTGAAGCACCCGTGTTACTGCTGGGCGAAAGCGGCACCGGCAAAGAGCTTGTTGCCAGAGAAATTCATTTCAGAAGTATGAGGAATAATAATCCTTTTGTTTCAATAAATTGTGCAGCTATCCCTGAAAACTTATTTGAAAGTGAGCT
>DDHP01000079.1:0-155 GCA_002338145.1 Deferribacteraceae bacterium UBA1873
TACGGCAGGATAATCAAACAGATTAACGGTGAGAAGAATGAACTGGATAAATTTATATACGCATAGAAACCAAATTATCACAATTTTATCACAGTGGGTTTTTGGAAAAAATTAAGTTCTTGGTAATACAGAAGAAAAGGAACGGAGAGGGAGGG
>DDHP01000079.1:381-22485 GCA_002338145.1 Deferribacteraceae bacterium UBA1873
GAGGGATTCGAACCCTCGGTACGCGTTAACGTACACACGATTTCCAATCGTGCTCCTTCGGCCAGCTCGGACACCTCTCCTGAATTGGCAAAGAAAACTTATATCAACTTAAAAGTAAATTGTAAAGTATAAAAACCTTGCAACCCTCCATTTTTAGTATGCAACAAATAAATAACGGGTACTGCTACATAAAAATAAATTTTCGTACTTTTTGTTAATGACTGTGTTTTTCAAGAATTTCAATACAAGGCTGAACCAATATTTAAAAAAAGTTTAAAAACTCATTGCTCCAATCTGGATGACATAATATTCTGTTATTTGTTGTGGCTGAGAAAACGCTAATTAAAATCCAGTATCGTATTAAACACTTAGCATGTGGTTATAGCCAACCCTTTTTTTTGAAAATGAGAAGAGGAAGAATAGCGGAAATTATCATTAAAATAAGGGAAAGTGGATATCCAAAGGGCAGCTCCAGCTCGGGCATAAACTTGAAGTTCATTCCATATATGCTGGCTATAAGTGTTGGAGGGAGAAAAATAACTGAAACGACAGTAAATATTTTAACAACTTTACTCTGCTCAATACCAAGTAGCCCCAGAAATATATTGTGAATGTAATCGAGTCTTTCAAAATTGTATTTGGTATATTCTATAAGTGAATTAACATCTTTAATCATTATTTTTAAATTGTTAAGAAGTGTTTCAGGGACTTTCGGAGATTTTAGCAAAGAAGATATTATGCGTTGTTTATCAATAAGACTGTCTCTTATCATGGTGTTTGTATCTTCAAACTGCGAAATCAGCTCGAGAATATCTTCATTATTTGTTTCTGTATCATCTGCAAAAAGGTGTTTTCTCAGTGTTGTCACTGATCGGGATAAATTTTCGATAATGTCGGCATCAATATCGATTCTGGATTCCAGAATATAACCAAAAACGTCATATCCGCTCAGAAAAAGATTTGGTGCCGATAAAAGCTTTTTCTCACAGTCATTGAACGTTTTAAATTCTTTATATCTAATTGTTATAAGCATGTTATCTTTTAAAACAAATGTTATACTTTCGTTAAAAGATTGTTTTTCATCGGTTATCATAAAAAAGCTGTTTATTGTTATATCATCTTCATCTTCCCAAAACCGTGAACTGATTTCAATTTCCTGTGATTCCTGCCTGGTGGGAAACTCCAGATTATACTCATTTTCAATAATTCTGAAGTCGTTGCTGGTGGGAAAGATGATGTCTATCCACAAAGTTTCGTTTTTTGCAGGTAACTTTTCTATAGAATCCTGTGTATGAAGGCTAATTTTTCCGGATTTTTTTAAATAAAATTTAATCATAAATTTCTGCACCTGAAATTTTATATTAACATGTTACTAAATGCTGAAATTAAAAAAGTCAACTCATTTGTTTTTCAAAACTATTTAGGTGCATTATATTTAGGTGTATTAATTGATTAGATTTTGCAAGAGACCTGCTTGACATTTATATAGGATATGATAAGTTTAAATTTAAATTATAAAATATTCATGTAGAAAAAATGTTTCTGTGAATAGTGCACTTTTCTAATAAATAACAGATAATCTGGGGTGGACATGGGTGATAAAGTCAAGATTCAAATAAAAAATGTTTCCAAAGTTTTTGGTGACCATCCGGAAAGAGCGATTGATTTATTGAACGAGGGGTATACGAAAGACGAGATAATGGAAAAAACCAAATTAGCTGTCGGTGTAGCTCAGGCTACTTTTGACGTTTATGAGGGAGAAATAGTTGTTGTTATGGGACTTTCCGGCAGTGGCAAATCCACACTTGTTCGCTGTATTAATCGGTTGATTGAGCCTACTGCAGGTGAGATTATTATTGATGGTACTAACGTGCTTGATTTGGACGAAAAGGAATTGAGGAAATTCAGACAAAAATATTTCGGAATGGTTTTTCAGCATTTTGCTCTTTTTCCCCATTGGAGTGTTTTGAGAAACACTTCATATGGACTGGAGATTCAGGGTGTTGATAAAGCTGAGCGTGAAGAGAAGGCTATGAGGGCTCTTGAACTTGTGGGGCTTAAGGGCTGGGAGGAAAACTTGCCCAGCCAGCTTTCCGGTGGAATGCAGCAAAGAGTAGGGCTGGCTAGGGCTCTTGCACTTGATCCTGAAGTACTTTTGATGGATGAAGCTTTTAGTGCCCTTGATCCTTTGATTAGAAGTGATATGCAGGATGAACTTATAAATCTACAGGAGAAAATGAAAAAGACTATTTTATTTATCAGTCACGATCTGGATGAAGCTTTGAAACTTGGTGACAGAATTGTTCTAATGAAAGATGGTGCCATAGTTCAGATCGGTACTCCTGAGGAGATACTTACAAATCCAGCTGATGATTATGTCAGGAAATTTGTCGAGGATGTTGATTCTTCCAAAGTATTAACAGCAGAATCTGTAATGAAAAAGTCGGAAGCTGTGGCTTATCTGAAGAGTGATGGTCCGAGGTCAGCTTTGAGAAAGATGAGAAGAAACAATTTAGCCAGTCTTTTTGTAGTAGATGACAAACATAAAGTGGTGGGTATTTTAAACGTTAGAGATGTTGCAAGAAATGTTAACAAAGGTAAAGATGTGATTTCAGATATAATAGACAAAGAAATTACCCAAGTGCATTTGGATACACCCGCTCACGATCTCTTTAATCTGATGGAAAACTCTAAGTATCCGTTAGCAGTGGTTGATGATGAAAAACACTTGAAGGGAGTGATTGTCAGAGGTTCGCTTATTTCTATGCTGTCTAAACAGGGGGTAACTGATGTGGAATAGTATACCGAGAATACCACTTGGTGATTGGGTAGAAGCACTTATCGATTTTTTGGTGAATAATTTTTCAATTGTGACGAAGACGTTTTCAAATATTACTGATGCGGGGGTTACATGGATAGAAAGCAGTATGTTTGCTTTGCCACCGTGGCTTTTTATAATTATTGTGGCTCTTTTAGCCTGGTTTACCACTAAAAGGAAGGGTGTTACTGTATTTACAGTAGTGGGGTTACTTTTTATATGGAATATAAATCTCTGGGAGCCCGCTATTAGCACTGTTGCCCTTGTTATTGTTGCAACATTGATAGCTATAATAATAGGTGTGCCTATAGGCATATTTTCTGCACTGTATGAAATGGTTTATAAAATTGTGACACCAATACTGGATTTTATGCAGACACTGCCTGCATTCGTTTATCTTATCCCAGCAATTTCTTTTTTTGGATTAGGAAAAGTCCCGGCTATATTTGCAACGGTAATTTTTTCCGTTCCTCCGACAATAAGACTTACAGCACTGGGGATTAAGCAGGTACCGGGGGATCTCATAGAATGTGCAGATGCTTTTGGTTCTAATAAGCCTCAAAAATTGTTTAAATTACAGCTACCTCTTGCCAAAACGACAATTATGGCCGGTATTAACCAAACAGTTATGCTTGCATTGTCGATGGTGGTTATTGCTGCTATGATTGGAGCTAAAGGTCTCGGTAGTGAAGTGTGGAGAGCCATACAGAGGCTGCAGCCCGGAAAAGGTTTTGAAGCCGGCATTGGTATCGTTATTGTAGCAATTATTCTGGATAGAATATTGCAGAGTATTACTGATAAAAAGAAGCAATAGAGCACTAAAACTAAATAAAAGGAGGTATTATAATGAGAAAAGTTTTAGGTTTAATGTTGGTAGCACTTATGATGCTTGGTTTTACAATAACCAACTCATTCGCTGCCAAGAAGGTTGAACTGGCTTACGTTGAATGGTCAAGTGAAGTTGCCAGTACAAATGTTGTAAAAGCAGTATTACAGGAAAAAATGGGGTATGATGTGGAAATTACTTCCGTTAGTGCTGCTGCAATGTGGCAGGCTGTATCCACCGGTGATGTAGATGGCATGGTTGCTGCATGGCTTCCAACGACACACGGTCATTATCTGGAGCGGGTAAAGGATAATGTAGTGGACTTGGGACCTAATCTTGTTGGAACAAAAATCGGACTTGTCGTTCCAACATATGTTACTATTGACAGTATTGATGAAATGAATGCCAACGCTGACAAATTCGATGGAAAGATAATCGGTATTGACCCTGGTGCCGGTATTATGTCTACGACGGAAAAAGCTATTAAAGAATACAATTTGACTAACTTTGAACTTGTATCCGGTAGCGGTGCTACAATGACAGCGGCTCTCAAAAGCGCTATTGACAATAACGAATGGATAGTTGTTACTGGGTGGACACCCCACTGGAAATTTGCAAGGTGGGACCTTAAATATCTTAAAGATCCCAAAGGTGTTTACGGGAAAGAAGAGCGAATCAACACTATTGTAAGAAAAGGACTAAAAGAAGATATGCCTGAAGTATACAAATTTCTTGATAATTTCAAATGGACACCGGAAGATATGGCGGAAGTCATGGTTTGGAACACTGAAAACGATAAACCTTATGAAAATGCTGTAAGATGGATCAATGAAAATAAAGATAAAGTTCAGAAGTGGTTACCTTAAGCTTTTGCTATTAAAAGATAAAAAAGCCGGCTTTATGCCGGCTTTTTTATACTAATCTCTGAGTTGTATGCTGTTTGCAAAGTCCAGATTTTCTATAAACCAGTTTATAGTTTCTCTTAAACCATCTTGTATATTGTATTTCGGTTGCCACTTGAGTATTTCACCGGCTTTATCTATATTGGCCCAAGTAGCTGTCATGTCAGCCTTATGGAATGGTTTATAAACTATTTTGGCTTTTTTACCCAAAAGCTCTTCTATCATATTTAAAACATTCATTAATTTGTAAGGGGTATTGCCTCCTAAATTAAAAATTTCATACCCCACATATTTTAATGCTTTTACAGTCCCTTCGGCAATATCTTCAACATAAGTAAAATCTCTTGATTGGCTTCCGTCACCATATATAGTCAGATCTTCACCTGCATATATTTGTTTAATAAACCTGAAAATACTCATATCAGGTCTTCCTGCCGGTCCATATACGGTAAAATATCTCACGATGGAAACATCTATATCAAAAAGGTTGTGATACGTGTAGCATGTTACTTCTGCTCCTTTTTTGGAAGCAGCGTATGGTGAAATGGGTGTATTTACAGGTTTATCTTCGCTAAAAGGCATTTCAATACCTGCATATAAACTTGAAGTTGATGCCAGTACAAACTTTTTGATGTTATGATGTCTGCAAAGTTCCAGAAGATTAAGTGTGCCGTTTGTGTTTGTATCAAAATATACAAAAGGATTTTCTATGCTGTAGCGTACGCCCGCACGGGCAGCCAGGTTGATTACCCCGTCAAAATTATATATATCAAAAAGAAGTGACAGTGCTTCATAGTTGGATATGTCCACGTTATGAAATGTGAAATTTTTATTTTTTAAATGCTCAAGTCTGTAATGCTTTAGTCTTATATCATAATAACTGTTTAAATTATCTATACCTATTACAGTATGACCGTCATTAAGTAGCTTCTTTGCTGTGTATGATCCGATAAAACCTGCTGCTCCTGTGAGCAAAATATTCATACTTTCCCCCATTTTTGTTCAATACACAATCCAGTCTTTAATCGCTGATGAATGGGCTGGATAAGTGCATTCTCTTTGTCCTGTACTTTGTTCCTTCCGGTGTATCCAGCAGTTCCACACCTTTTTTCATTAATTCATCCCTGATTTTATCTGCAGCATCAAATTCTTTGTTTTTTCTGTGTTGATTTCGTTTTTCTATAAGACTGAGCAACTCCTCTTCGTTTATATTCAGATTTGCTCTGAACCATTCTTCCGGGGTTTTGGTTATGATCCCCAGTGTTGATTGTATTATGGAAATAATCTTTTCTGTTTCGTTTTGTAAAATTTCAAATGATTTCTTGTCCGGTTTGTTTTCCAGAAAAATATTTACTTTTTTTACATAATCAAACACGACAGACAGGCCAGCTGCTGTGTTAAAGTCATCGTCCATAACAGAAGTAAAACTGTGAAAAAATTTATCAGATAAATTTTCAATCTCTCCTCTCAAGTCGTTCCCTTTTTTGCCTGTTTTGTGGTTATTTATGTTATCCAGCAGGATGTAAATTCTGTTAAGTGCGTTTTCCGCTTCAATCAACTGTTCTTCAGAAAAATCAAGGGGGCTTCTGTAATGGGTAGTAATAAGGAAGTATCTTAGTGTTTCAGGTTCAAATTCTTTGGTTATATCCCTGATGGTAAAAAAGTTACCAAGTGATTTGGACATCTTTTCTTTATTTATATTTACAAAACCGTTATGGAGCCAGTATTTTGCAAACCTACTGTTCTCAGCACACTCCGACTGCGCTATTTCATTTTCGTGATGCGGGAATATGAGATCTTTTCCCCCTCCGTGAATATCAAAAGGCAATCCCAGGATTTTTGAGCTCATAACACTGCATTCGATATGCCATCCCGGTCTGCCTTTTCCCCAGGGGCTTTCCCACCCCGGTTCATTGTCTTTACTCTTTTTCCATAATGCGAAATCCATCGGGTTATCTTTTTCATCACTAACGTCAATACGGGTTCCTGTTTTTAGCTCTTCGATATCTCTGCCTGAAAGCTTTCCGTATTCACTAAAACTTTTTACGCGAAAGTAGACGTTCCCGTTGATTTCATATGCATGATTTTTTTCAATAAGTTTTTTGCACATCCCAATCATTTCATCTATATAGTCTGTGGCTCTGGGGACATAATCAGGAACCATAACGTTTAACAATTTCATGTCATAATCATGCTCGTTTATATACTCTTTGGTGATATCTTTCCAGCTTCTGCCTGTTTCATTACTTTTTTTAATTATTTTGTCATCTATATCTGTAAAGTTTTTTACAAAAGTAACCTCATAACCTTTGTAGATAAGGTATCTTCTTATTACATCAAATACGACTGCGCTCCTGGCATGTCCAATATGACATTTGTCATAAACTGTTACGCCACATATATACATTTTTACCGTATTGTTATTTATCGGTATGAAGTTTTCTTTTTTGCCACTGAGTGTGTTGTAAACTTTTAACATCTGACACCTCTGATTTATTTGTATAAGTTGCAGTATACGTGATGAGTTTTGCTGACCTGGTATTTGTAAACTTCCCGAGTGCATATGTCCATGACAAAATTACATCTGTCTGCGTAAGGGCATCTCCCCGTTTTGCCCGTGGTTATTTTTTTTATATCTTTTTTTATACTGGCTTCAATTAGATTTTTGGTGTAAGGGTGCAATGGATTTTGTAGTATTTCTTTGGTTTGACCGTATTCCATAGTATTTCCTTTATACATAACCAGTGTTTCATCACAAAGGAAATTTACAATGGCAAGATCATGTGCAATCATTAAAAGTGTAGTGCCATTATCCTTCCGCAATTTTTTCAGTAAATTTAAAATTTGTGCCTGTATTGAAACATCAAGTGAACTAACAGGCTCATCAGCCACAATCATTTCCGGTTCGATGCTTAAAGCCCTTGCTATGGAAATCCTTTGCATCTGTCCCCCTGAAAACTGATGGGGATATCTCTTGAGATGTTCTTCCTCAAGACCAACTGTTTTTAATATGTCGGAACATTTTTTGAAAATTTCTTTCTTATTTGTTGTTATATGTTTTTTTATACCATCTTTTAATGTGGAAAATATCGTCAGCTTTGGATTAAGACTGGAATACGGATCCTGAAAAATCATCTGGATATTTTTTCTGAAGTCATTATATGTATTTTTTGATGCATTGTCCAAAAGTTCATTTTTGTAGAAAATATGCCCCGAATCAGGCCTGTGGATTCCTGTTATCAGTTTTGCAATAGTTGTTTTTCCGCTTCCGGATTCGCCCACTATACCTATTGAGCTTCCCCGTTTTATAGAGAGAGTTATATTATCGACTGCATGTACGGTGACTTTCGATTTTTTAAAAGCTGAGTCAAAAGTCTTGAATGTTTTTGAGACATTTTCAAGTTTTAGTAAATTTTCCATTGCAGAAAGATAGAAAAAATATTCTTTAATAGCAACAGAAAAGTTTTATCAGTTGTTTTTTGTGGCTTCTTTTATCTGTTCTTTCAGTTTCCTTTTTAAAACCTTTCCTGTGGCAGTCATTGGCAAATCGTCGACCAGATAAATATGCCTGGGAAGTTTGAAGTTTGCCAGATGTTTCCTGAGATAGTCTTTAAGGGCGTGTGTATCAACAGTTTCTCCTTCTTTGGGCATAACATAGGCAACCGGGATTTCACCATTTACATCATCCTTTAAACCTATAACAGCAGCGGCTTCAACATTTTCAAACATATAAATCAGTTCTTCAATCTCACGGGGATAAACGTTGATTCCTTTAACGATAATCAAATCCTTTTTCCTGTCAACTATATACACAAAACCGTCTTCGTCGATTTTTCCCATATCACCGGTAAAAAGCCAGCCGTTTTTTATTGTATTGTTAGTTGCTTCAGGCATTTTCCAGTATCCTTTCATTACATTGGGGCCTTTAATTATTAATTCACCCACCTGGCCTGTAGGTACTTCCTCTTCTTCTTCATTGACAGCTTTCACCTGGACATTTGCCAGAGGTAAGCCGACAGAATAAGGTTTTTGCCACTCAAGGCGGTTTACGCAAACAACAGGGGACGCTTCGGATAATCCGTAACCTTCAATAATTGGTTTTTTAAATTTTTCAATAAAATTGTTCAAAGTTTCTTCCGGTAACGGAGCCCCTCCACTTACATGAATTTTTACTGGATATATGAACTTTATAAACCATGGCGGCATTTTTGCTTTTGTTAATGCAGAATAAACCTGCGGTACTCCGAGAAAAAATGTGGGACGTTTAAATATAAGCACTTTTCTGAATGTTTTCTTTCTTAATTCCATTACGGAAGAGAGTATTATTATAGAACAACCGCAAAATGTGGGCAGCATCACACACGTTGTAAATGTATATGAGTGAAACATGGGTAAAAAAAGCAGAAAACGGTCTTTTCTGTTAATCTTAAATGCTTTGACGCAGCCGTCCACATTTGAAAGGATGTTTCTGTGTGTCAGTATAGCGCCTTTTGGGTTACCTGTTGTGCCTGAAGTGTATAAGAGAATTGCTGTGTCGTCTATTGACTGGTTTGCAGGAAAATCTTTGTCGTCAATTTTTTCGATTTCATTGTACATATTTATAGGAGGATTTTTTGCACTTAATTTTATATCTTCGTAAGTGAGTATATTTTTAAAACCGTCCACAATATTTTCTAAATCTTTAATCTCTTCAATGAAAGCATTGGAAGAGAAAAGAAACCTGGCCTGACAGTCATTAAGGATATAGGCAATTTCTTCTTCTTTGAAGAAGGTATTTATGGGTACAGCTATTGCTCCGATTTTCATTAATGCAAAAAAACTGAAAATAAACTCCGGAGAATTTTCCAGAAGAATACCAACCCTGTCACCTTCTTTGATATTTATAGCTTTCAGGCGTCTGGCCACTCTATTGATAATGCTGTTGGCACTGCTATAGGTGTAAGTGGTATCATTAAATAATAAATATTTTTTCTTGCCATATTTATAAGCCTGTTTTTGAAACATTTCGCTTAGATTATTGAACATCATAAGAAAAACCTCCAAATGGAGCAATATTTAACTTGATAAATGCATCCATAAGCATCCCCATCGGCATACCCACAACATTGTCATAATCTCCGATAATCTTTTCCACCAAAAGGCTCCCTTTGCCCTGAATACCGTAAGAGCCTGCCTTATCTAACGGCTCTTCTGTATCCACATACCATTTTATAAGAGAGTCGGAAAGTTTCCTGAAAAAAACTTCGGTTTTTTGATAGAAGCGTTCACAGATTTTACTTTCTTTATGGACAATTGCCACACCTGTATAGACATCATGTTTTTTCCCACTGAGCATTTTAAGTGTTTTTATTGCATCTGCTGCATCCCTGGGCTTGCCAATAACGTTACCTTCAAAGTATATTACAGTGTCTGCTCCCACAATAAAAGCTTCAGAATAAATGTTGCTGACATTGTAAGCTTTCATTGCAGCAATTTTTATAACCAGCTCTTCTGGAGGTAATGAATCTGTAAGTAATTCTTTTACTGTTGAGGTAGAATACTGGAAGTCAATTCCCAGTTTGGTGAATAATTCTCTTCTGCGTGGAGATCCGCTTGCCAATATTATTTTCTGATACATTTGTTTACCCTCTGTTAATCATTTTCTACTTTTATATGCTTTAATACAATACAGGCCAAATAACCTATAAATATACCTGTTAACAAGGATATTAGTGAGAAATAAGGTAAAAATGAATATATTGCAAGGTTTTTTATTATAAAAATTTTGAGTATACCGAATTGGCATACTATATGAACCAAACTTCCCAAAGCCGAAGTTGATACAGGTGAAGTAAATTTTCCCGTTATCCTGATATAAATATACATAACTAAAGCTGAGGCTATGGTGGAGGGAAAACTTAATAACAGTTTTATAACTAAATTTCCTGCAAAAACAGAAACAAAAAGGGATTTTAGCAAAACAACAATCATTGTATCTGATAATTCCAATGTGTATAGGGACAGCAAAATTCCTATATTGGCTAATCCCAGCCTGATTCCGGGAAATGGGAGGGGAAAAAAGTTTTCAAAAACTCCGAGTATGATGGAGAATGCTGCAAAAAGACCTATTTTGGCAATTCTATTGTGATATTCCATCAATTTCCTTTTTTTCTTCGCATTTAATCTGAATAGCCGTTTTATTTGGAACACATACAGATATTTCCCCGCACTCTTCCACCCATCCGTATCTGACACAAATTTGTTCAGGGCAGTCCGACTTGGTAATCCTTGCTCTGTTGGTATCTGTTTCAACTATCATATTTACACCATACTGTTGCTTTAAGTTTAAAGTTTGTTTTTTTAATGGCAGTTCGTAAACATTTTTATCGATTAATAATAATAGTTTTTTGTCTTTACCGGTTGTTTTGTCTTCAAAAAGAGGAAAGAGACAAACGGCAAGAAGGATTAATATGACAACAATATCTGTTTTAGTGGGATACTTCATATTTTTGCCAGCCACACATTCTGATTTTTTTTGAATCCAGAGTATAAATGAAGACAGGAGTGTTTGTCTTTGAGCATATTTTGCCAATTTCATCAATATCCATAAGATAAAAAACTGTAGCTAATCCATCGGCTTCTTCTGTGGTTTGGGCTATAACACTTACACTTCTGTAGTTGTTAACGGATTCAAAAGTTTCAGCATCAAAAATATGTGTATATCTCTTTTGATTATCGATAAAATAACGCTCATAATTGCCGCTTGTGACAACAGCTTTGTTTGTAAAACTGACTACTGAAAGATATTTTTTCCCTTTATCAGGATTTTTGATGGCTATTCTCCATTGTCTGTTTTCTTTTGTGCCGAGCAAATACAAATCACCACCTGCGTTAATTATTCCTGAGTTGATATTGTTTTTTTTCAAAATATCAACAAGTAAATCCACTATATATCCTTTGGAGTAAGCTCCTGTGTCTATTTTTAAGTCAGTTTTTTTGGATATAGTCTTCGGTGTGAAAGATATATTCTCAAATCCGGCTTTCTGGACATGTTTTTTTATTGTTTCATTGTCAGGGACACTGTAAGGTCCTTCCGGGAAACCGTAAAGTTTGCTTATTGTGTAGATGGTGATATCAAACTTACCGCTGCTCAGATTGTTATAATAAGCAGCCCTTTGTAATAAAAAATAAAAATGCTTGGATATGGATATGTCTTTTCCCGTAGGAGCGTTATTTATGTTTTGCGTTTCTGTGGATATTTTATCATTTAACTCCTCCATTTTAGCAACAAGCTTTTCAAAGACATCTGTATTGTTTTCAGGAAGTGTTATTTCGACTATGGTGCCCATGCTGTAAAAGGATCTTGTTTCATATCCGGAAGATTTGCATCCTGTTAAGATAATAAAAAAAAGAAAAATAGATCCCAAAAGTTTAAAAAAGGAAATGCAACTATTCTGTCTCATTAGGTTATGATAAAATCGGCAACCCTATTGCAGTGAGGGCATCGATTATCCTTGAGAATGGTTTTTGTATTAAAACCGCTTCGTTTTATCAGGAGAGCCGAACAGTCAGGGCAGTAAGTGTTTTCAGTATTGTTTCCTATGTTAATATTACCGGGGTAGACGAACTTCAGATGTTTTTTGGCTTTTTCATATAAGTTGGCGATTGTATCAGTGTTTGTTGGGGGGATATTGCATTTGTATGATGGAAAATATCTTGAGATATGCAATACAATATTTGGGTTTAACGATGCTATCCATTTACACATTGACTCAAATTCATTTTCGTCGTCATTTTTTGTCGGTATAATAAGATTGGTAAGCTCCATGTGAATGTCCGTTTTACTGATTGTTTCAACCGTTTGTTTAACCAAGTCAAAATTGCCCTTTACCCATTTGTAGAAATTGCTGTTGAAACCCTTAATATCTATATTAATGGCATCAAGATACGGAATAATACCATGAAGAGGTTCAGGATTTATACATCCGTTGCTAACCATAATGTTTTTAATACCGGCTTTGCGAAAGGCCTTCATACAGTCCAACACAAATTCATACCAGATAATAGGTTCATTGTATGTATAAGCAATACTTTTGATATTGTTTTTAAAAGAAATATCCAAAAGTTCGTCAATGGTGACCGATTTTCTCGTAGTTATTTGTGTACTTATTTGCCAATTTTGACAGAATGGGCATTTAAGGTTGCATCCGTTAGTTCCCAATGAAAGAACCTCAGTACCGGGGAAAAAGTGATAAAGGGGCTTTTTTTCCACAGGGTCAATGTTTAAAGAGGTTACTTCATTGTAAGATGTCTGATATAATTTCCCTTCTATATTTTGCCTGATAAGGCATATCCCGGCATTACCATCACTTATTACACAGGTATGATGGCATAGATTGCACTGTACTTTTTTGTTGTCCAGCTTAGTGTAGTATTGTGCTTCTACGTTCATTATCTATCTCTTTGTACCATATAGTCAGCCAAAAACAGCAGTGATTCTTTGAATTCATTATCTTCAAATTCGCTTAATAAATCTTTGGCTTTAAATATGTAATCGTCAACAAATTTTTCAGATTTACGTTTTATATCATATTGCTCCATTAAAGATAAAATATAGCTCAATTTTTCTTCTGTAAAGTCCTCGCTTGTAAAAAAATCTCTGATTGATTTAATTTCTTCCCTGTTTAACTCAGATCTGAGTATGATCATGGGAAGTGTCATTTTTCCTTCTCTAAGATCAGTTCCCGGTTTTTTACCTGTATTTTCAGGATTGCCCAGATAATCGAGGATATCGTCGCTCATTTGAAAGGCTAATCCCACCATTTTCCCGAATTCTTTTAATATATTTCTTTTTTCAATATCCATATTACCCAGGATAGCCCCGATTTCACAGCAGGCAGAAAAAAGTACCGCTGTTTTGCTGTATATTATTTTTTCATAATCTTCGTATTTTAAAAAAAAGTCAGCAGTTTTGATAAGCTGAAAAACCTCGCCTTCACTCATTGTTTTTGCTGCATTGGCAAGAATCATCTGGATATTCGGATCGCCGTCTTTTACAAGATTTATAAAAGCTCTGGAATATAAGAAATCACCACAAAGAACGGTAATATCGTTACCGAAAACCCTGTTTGCGCTTTCCTTGCCTCGTCTGTAATTGGCTCCGTCAATTACATCATCATGAATGAGTGTGGCTGTATGAATATACTCCACAACCCCGCTTAATACGGCTGTTCTGATTCCTGAATAACCTGCTAATTTAGATGATAGTACGAGAAAAACGGGGCGAAGCCTTTTGCCTCCACTTTGGAAAACATAAGAGGCCACTTCGTTTACCATTTCCACATCTGAGTCAAGATTTCGCTGAAGTTCTGAATTAACTTCATTTATTTCACTTTCAATCAAAGAATATACTTCGTTTATATTCATTTCTCCTCCATGATTTACCTAATGGTATTAAATTATAACAGAAAATTTTCATTATTTCACTAATAAAATACTTGTAGCTCATGTTGTTTGGTGTGAACCGAGTACTTTGAAAACTGCTGGTGCTATCGCATTTTCTAAGCAGAAACGCAGCAATTATTAGCATATAGTTGGAGATTCCTCGACTCCGCTCGGGGCGACAAGAAAATGAGTGCAAATTATATTTCAAAAAATTGAGTGACGTCAGGAAATCTACACTTGAATTAATTATTTTGTGAGTATATTTTATTATAAAATTAAATCAGGGCAGCTCTTATGAACTATATTGAAATTGAAAACAAGTATCTGACATATCTAAAACTGTTTGATGGCATAGATATTCAATGCCGCGATAATTCCGTAGCGTGTGATCTTTCTTTTAATGATTTTATCACAGCAAGACATTTGGCTGAAAAAGCATGTTTTAGTAAAGTTTATGCTGTTTCGAAAAAAGAAATTCTTAATAATAACAAGATTACCACTGTAAGCTATCAGTATAATCTTGCTCATTCCCTTTCAATGTTAAGATGTGACTTTTTGCTTTCTGTTGGTGGGGTATACAATTTTCAACCTCTTTATGATGTTGTGCATGGGATGTATAAGGCGCTTACTGCCGGAGGAAAGTTTTTTTTAGTTGTATATCCTGATATTTATGATGACTCAGGCAGAGACGTATTGTACGGTTTAAGCCTGTCTTCTGAGATACCTATTAAAGAAAAACTAAAAAGATGGACATCCTCTTTACTTAACTCTCTTACACATATTTTTTCGAATATTAGTATGGAAAGTATTTTGCAGGATGTTTCTTACGATGAGGTGAAAGATTTGTTTGCCTCGGAGAATTTTAAAAAATATTTATTTAAAAATAATAACGAATATATAAGATTTTTTAAGCCACTAGAGAGATCCCGAAGAAAATACTGTTTATCGTGGAATGTGGTTAAGGGAATAAAACTGTAAGAATAAAAACACTGTTTAGCCGGGGTTGATATGAAGTACATTAGCACTGATAAAGCACCAAAAGCTATAGGAGCATATTCACAGGCGGTTAAGGTTGGTAACATGCTTTTTGTTTCAGGGCAAATTCCACTGGATCCCGTTACAGGTGAAATTATTGATACGGGAATAAAAGCTCAAGTAAACAGGTGTCTTTATAATTTAATGGCAATAGCCGAGTCTGCCGGGTATTCTATGCAGGATATAGCTAAAGTAACAATATACACAACAGATATGGATAAATTTGCAGAGATTAATGAGGAATACGCCTTGTTTTTTGGAGAGCACAAGCCAGCCAGGGCTGTAGTGGGAGTCAACAGATTACCCAAAGGTGCCGGTGTGGAGATTGAGGCAGTTTGTATTAACTGATTCTATGATTAAATTTCCACTATTTTAACCTCTATCATTCCTTCTATATTTTTTATTTCGTTAAGAATATCCTTATTTATTTTATTGTCCACCAGCACAAAAGCTATCGCCTGGCCTCCTGTCTGTCTGGAGAGGTCGAAATCACCGATATTTATCCCGTAATTTCCAAGTATTGTTCCCACTTTGCCTATAACTCCAGGTTTATCGTAATTTCTGAAATATATGTAGGTTCCATAAGGCTCGATATCGATATGAAAATCATCAATAAAAGCTACTCTGCCTTCTTTATTGTTAAATACGGTGCCTCCCAGCACTTTCTCCTCTTTATCCGTTTTGATTTCCAGCACAATAAGATCGCTGTAATTTTCATAGTAACTGAGTTTTGATTCTGAGACGTAAATGTTTCTGTCTTTTGCAAAATATGGCGCATTAATATATGATACGCTTTCAACCAGGCTGACTTCCAGAAAACCTTTCAGCGCCGCAACAGTATAAGGCTGGTAACTAAATGGTGTATCGAATGTTTTTTCGCAAATGTCCTTTTCGAAATTTTTCCCCACTAACTTGATATTAAGCTCCTGGGCACGTCCTTTAGTAATTTGGGCAGCAAGCTTACCCATTTTTTCCACTGTATTGAAATACAACTGCAGTTCTTCCGGCAGCTGAGATTTCATAAATGGTATGTTTACGGCATTGATGTATGATTTTCCTTTTAGAGCATTTATTACCTGCTCTGCTATAATAACAGCAACACCTTTTTGACCCTCAACGGTATTGGCACCTATATGCGGGGTAACAAAGACGTTGTCAAGTTTAATGAGTTCGTTTTCCGTTGCAGGCTCTTTTTCAAACACATCTATACCTACAGCAAAAATTTTTCTGCTTTTAGCATTTTCATAAAGTGCATTTTCATTTATAATCCCGCCTCTGGCACAATTTATGATTATTACGTTATCCTTCATCAAAGGAAAATGTTCTGCTCTGATCATATCATGTGTTTCTTTTGTAAGAGGAGTGTGAAAGGTGATAATATCAGATTCAGCCAACAGCTTTTTTATATCGTCATATAGCTTTACATTAAGCGAATCTGCCTTTTCCTTTTTTATATATGGATCATAAGCAATAACTTTCATTCCGAAACTTTTTGCCCTAACGGCAACATTACTGCCAATCCTACCGAGTCCCACTATTCCCAAAGTTTTATTGTAAAGCTGTATCCCCAAAAATTTTTTTCTGTTCCATTCTCCATTCTTCAGGGATTCGTTAGCTGCCGGAATTTTCCTTGCCGCTGACAGCATCATTCCCATTGTTAATTCTGTAGCGGCGAGTGTATTCCCTGTTGGGGCATTCATTACAATAATCCCTTTTTTGCTTGCTGCTTCTATATCTACATTGTCTAGACCAACCCCAGCTCTTCCAATAACTTTGAGCTTCCCCGGATTTTCTATGATATCAGCGGTTATTGTGGTGCCACTTCTTGTTATTATGGCATCATAGTTACCGATGATTTCTTTTAAATCTGCATCGGATATACCAGCTTTTGTTGTAACTTCCACTGAAGCATCTTCTTTTAGTATACTGATTCCTTCTTTTGCTATATGGTCAGTTATTAATATCTTAAATTTATCCATATATTACTACTCCTTCATGAAAGATTTGAGCTTATAAACAGCATTATTTTAATTTGAGAACATTAGCAAAACTTTTGGAAATAATCAATGTATAATAAAATGGTTGACGATTATAGGACTTTGTTATACTCAAGTGAATTATATTTATGGGAAAAATGCAAAAACCTGTTTTTTTACAGAGTTTTTTATTTTGGAAATTTTTTGTAACAACTTGGTATCCTAACGTGTTTTGGCAAAATCAAATACTAAGGAGGTTTTTATGAAAAGAGAGACCTGGAATAGCCGGGTAGGGTTTATACTGGCTGCTGTTGGCTCTGCAATTGGGATAGGGAATATATGGAGATTTCCTTACATGGCTTACGATAATGGTGGGGGTGCTTTTCTTATTCCCTATTTCTTCGCACTGGTTACAGCCGGGATCCCCATATTGATTCTGGAATTTTCAATGGGGCATAAAATGAAAGGGGGTGCACCACTGACTTTTGCCAAGCTTAATAGAAAATGGGAATGGCTGGGTTGGTGGCAGGCTTTGATAAGCTTTATCATCGCAGTATATTATGTTGTTGTTATCAGTTGGGCTATTGATTACATAGGATTTTCTATAACGCTGGGTTGGGGAACAGAAACAATTAACTTTTTTGTGGGTAATTACTTGGGATTGACCGACGGCCCTTTTGATTTCGGCGGTTTCAGGCCATTAATACTGATAACTGCAATTGCTGCATGGATTATAAATTTTGTAGTTTTATACTCCGGTGTTAAAGCAGGTATAGAGAGAGCAAATAAAATTTTTATGCCGCTTCTTATTTTTATCATTCTCGTAATACTGCTGAGAGGGGTTACTTTACCCGGAGCATCGGAAGGCTTGAATATATTGTTTCAGCCTGATTTTACCAAGATATTTGACGGAAAAGTTTGGATTGCAGCATATGGTCAGATATTTTTCAGTTTGAGCATAGCCTTTGCTATCATGATTACCTATTCGAGTTATTTGCCTAAAAAATCTGATATTGTTAATAATGCATTTATTACAGGCTTTATCAATTGTGGATTCAGCATTCTTTCCGGTATTGCTATTTTTAGTATTTTAGGTTTTATGATGGGGCAATCAGGTGGTGAGCTTCCTGAAAAACTGAGTGGTGTATTTCTTGCCTTTGCAACTATTCCAGAGGCAATTAATCAATTGCCTGCATTTAAAAATGTTGTGGGGATATTATTTTTTGTTTCCCTTACCTTTGCCGGACTTTCTTCTTTTATCTCGATAAATGAAGCGGCTATTGCAGGTATAACGGAAAAACTTTACAAGCCGAAAAGGGTTGTTGTTATATGGTACACTGTTATTGCTATGATTATCAGTAGCATATTTACAACCGGTGCCGGACTTTATCTTCTTGATATTGTAGATCACTTTGTTAACAGTTTTGGTGTGGCAATGTCCGGACTTGTGGAAGTGATTATTATTGGTTGGTTTTTCAATATCAAAATATTAAAAGAACATTTTCAGCCAATTTCAGATTTTAATGTTGGGTCATGGTGGGATATTGCAATAAAGTTTATTACTCCTCTTGCTCTTGGTATAACTGCTGTAATGAATATTGTGAGTGAGTTAAAATCACCTTATGGAGGATACCCTGCAAGTGCATTAATTGTTTTTGGATGGAGTATGGCAATATGTATAATAATACTGGGATACTTGTTTTCAAGAATGCCGTGGCAGAGTGAACAGGTTTTCAAATATTATGATGATGAATAGGAGGTTACTATGACTGCCGGCGCTATAATTATGATGATTTTTGGGCTGCTTCTCACCTGGGGGGGAGCTGCTGTCTGTATTTATATTGCTATGAAAAAAAGAGATATATAGGGGCAATTGCATGGGGATGGTAAAAATACCGTCCCCATACTGTCTCACATTTGTAAAATTTTTGTTTACTTAGCAGCTTATGTGTATTAATAAAATTAAATGAATCTAAGAAAAGTTGCGATAATTATTTATGTTACTGTGCTTACTTTTTCTGTTCTCTACTCACCGCAACCATTACTTCCTATATTAATAAATGAATTTCAGGTGGATGCTTCTCATGCAGCTTTGCTAATGTCCGTTACTTTAATTCCTTTGAGTATATCCCCAATATTCTACGGTTTTATGCTGGAGTCTTTTACAGCCAAAAAGGTTTTACGTATTGCATTGATAGGTCTTACTGTTACGGAAGCCGGAATCTGTTTTACTTCCAGTTTTAAAATTTTTCTGTTAATAAGATTTTTACAGGGATTCATGATTCCAGCTATATTAACATCTGTAATGACATATATATCTGTAGTTTCAGAAAAAGGTCTTATTCAAAAGGTAATGTCAATATATATTGCATCTACTATATTGGGAGGTTTTTTAGGGAGATTTGTTTCAGGGGCTATATCCCACTATTTTGGCTGGAAATACAGTTTCCTGGTGTTGTTTATAAGCCTTGTGTTTAGCTTGATTCTTACTTTTTTTCTGGAGTCAGATTCTCAATTGCAAAAATCCCGGTTTAGATTCAGCCAGGCGCTTTTTGTTGTTAAAGCAAATCCATATATAAATATGTACATAACAATTTTTTGTACTTTTTTTGTTTTTGCAGGAATGCTCAATTTTCTGCCTTTCCGTTTGACTGAAATATCAACCGGTATAAATGAAATGCAGATTGGGATTGTTTATTCAGGGTATATAATGGGAATAGTGGTTTCTCTTACTTCCTTAAAATTTATAAAACTTATGGGTGGTGAAAAGAGGGTTGTCCTGACGGGTCTGCTGGTTTTTCTGGCTTCCATACCAGCTTTTGCAACTAATTCGGTTAGTATTGTTTTTATTTCAATGTTTGTTTTCTGTGGAGGGATGTTTACCGTTCATTCTGTGGAATCAGGGTATTTAAATAAAATATCTAAAGAAAATAAGGGTGTTGTTAATGGTGTTTATGTGTCAGCTTATTACACAGGGGGAGTTCTGGGGACATATCTGCCCGGGTTTATCTATACATATTATGGATGGCAGCTTTTTCTGCTGTCGATGAGCTCAGTAATTATGGTGGGGATTTTATCAGCTGCATTTATTAGGGGAAAAAAGGTGGAAATTCCGGATTCTATATAGGCAAATATATATGAAAGGTTGTGCCCTTATTTTTTTCCGATTCAAAAGAGATTCTGCCTCCATGTTTTTTAATTATTGAATAACATATGGATAAGCCCAACCCGGACCCCTTTTTGCTGTCCATTTCTTTTGTTGTGAAATACGGATCAAAGATTTTGTCTTTTATATCGTCTGAGATTCCTTTTCCTTTGTCAACGATACTTATTTTAACATAATTTTTATCCAATTGGGTTACTTTTTCCAAAGTAATCTTAACAGTGCCCCCATCAGGCATAGCATCCTTTGCATTCTTAAGGATGTTAAAAAACATTTGTTTTATCTGATCACTATCAGCTTCTACATTATAACTATCTTCAGATGCTACGATTTTTGTCTTGAGTTTGCTGCCTGCAAAAATTAAGTCAGCAACATCTTTTAACGTGTTAATAATGTCAATCTGCTCTTTTTTAGGATTGCCACCTTCAGAAAAGGTAATCAGTTTTTCTGTGAGTCCCCTGGTGGAATCAAGGGTATTTTCAGCATTTACAAGGAATTCTCTTGCTTTGTTTTTATCATTAAGGTACAGGTTTGCAAGGTGTATATAGTTGTAAAGGATAGTCAGCAGGTTGTTAAAATCATGGGCTATACCTCCTGCCAGAACACCTATGGACTCAAGCTTCTTTGCTTGGAGTAGATTTTCCTCGGCAAGGTTTTTGTAAGTCATATCTTTAATTATAACCACTACTTCTAAAAGTTTACCATTTTTATCGATAATGGGAGTTGAGATATAATCAACAGGGATTTTTTCATTCTTTTTACCTTTTATAAATGTTTCTTCATTGCTGAAAAAGGTGGCAGTTTTTTCAAGTGAAGCAATAAGAGGGTTGAAACTTTTATCCCCTTTACTGTCAATAAATTCTATCACATCGTTTATATGCATTTCGTTAACATTTTCATTTTGCATTTTGATAAATTTTCGGGCAAAAGTATTGATAAAGGTGATTTTCCCCTGGGTGTTGCAAACAATTACACCTTCACCGAGGTTTTCCAGTATCATCTCAAGTCTTTGTCTCTGCCGGGCTAATTCCTGTTGTGTGGTAACCAGTGAGTCTATATCATTGAAAATGATAATGGACGTTTCAGTATCAAATTTTGCGTAATTTGCTGAAAAATATCTGGTGGTTCCGTCTATATTGGGTAGTGAAATAATTCTGGGATGGTCTTGCTTATCCAGTGTGGCTAAAAAGTCATCTTTTAATATCTTTTTTAGTTCCAGAGGTAGGTAATTGCTTCCCAAATCCTGTCCGCTTTTAAGGTTCATTTTGTAGTAATAGTTCAAAAATGCTCTGTTGGCAGCTATTATATTGTTATTTCGTATGAGAATTATCAGATTTTTTGAAGTGTCTACAATAAATTCGATAAAAAGTTTTTGTGTATTTATCGTTTTGTTTGTTATTATGCGGGTTTTTAATTTTTCTATTGTTGTTGTCAATTCATCTATATCAACCGGCTTGGTTAAGTAAAAATCTATATTTATATTTATTGCTTCCATAAGATAGCTTTCATCTTTATATGCCGTAAGCAGGATAATGGGTATATCCGGAAATCTTTCTTTGACATCTTTGGACAAGGCTATTCCGTCTTTTACAGGCATTTTGATATCAGTTATTAGAAGATCTATCTGATTTTTTTCCAACATCTCCAGCGCTTCCTGACCGTTGGTTGCCGAGAAAACATATTTATATTTTGACGAGAGAAGCTTTACAAGATATTCCCTGTTGAAACTTTCGTCCTCAACAAGAAGTAGCTTTATCTCTGTATCAATTTTTAGATTGTTTGCAAATTTCACTAATCACCTTTGTTCATCTTTATTTGCACCAACTATATTTTATTTATTATATTTTCATCTATATTTCAGCCATTGTCAAATACTTCAGGAATATAATCATAATTGCATATTTATTTAGCATATAACATTAAGTAAAAGAGATCTCTCCACTCCACTCCGTTTCGGTCGA
>DDHP01000079.1:22736-85374 GCA_002338145.1 Deferribacteraceae bacterium UBA1873
CACCTCGAGCGGAGTCGAGAGGTCTCTTTGTCAAACGACGTCATTACGAGGGACGTAGTCCCGAAGTAATCTCGTGTCATGTGTGCTCAGTGCTCGCTTCCGGTCGAAACTGAAGAATCTCTATTCTTATATAACAAATACATCTGCGTTTCTGCTTGGTTTCGAATTAATAACCTGAAATTGAGAAATCTTCAATGTTTAAATTTATTTTATTCTAATTGAAAAAAAAGAGTTTCTGGTGTTTCCCCCCATTTTTTGCAAAAAGAATATTTATCTGATATATTCAGTATTAAGCATAATTGCATATTTATTTAGTATATAGCATTAAGTAAAAGAGATTTCTCCTCACCGACTATCGTCGCCTCGTCGAAATGACAGAATTTGTCACCCATGCCCCAGCCCCTCCTATATTAGGAGGGGAAGCGGTTTCTCCCCGATATAGATTTTAGGATTACGCCGGAATTGTATTATTAGCAGCCTTATATGTATTATAATTATAACAACTGAAAAAATTAAGAGCACCAGGACAGTGTTGACTTCAAACGAAAACTACTACATACTAAGAGACAAACCGGATGCATATGAAAAAGACACCAGGGAATTAAGCAAAAGCTGCGGCAGAAAAATACCGAGGGATTTTACATAGGAGAAAGTAATGAGCAAAAAAAATATATTTATAGTTGGTTATGATGATTTCAACGTTAGAATTCTGGAATCCATACCTGAGGCTAAAGATTACAACTTTATTTCACTTTTATCTTTTGGTGAAATAAGAGCTGGGGACGGCAAACCTATAGACTCTCTTCTTAAAAAAGCCATAAAAAGAATAGAATCTTTTGATGGCAATGTTGATGCTATAATTGCTTACTGGGATTACCCCGCCACACTTCTGGCCTCTATTTTAACGGAAAAATACGGTCTTCCCGGTGTTCCTGTTGAAAGTATACTGAAGTGTGAACATAAATATTTGAGCCGTATTGAGCAGAAAAAAGTTATCCCGGATAACATACCTATATTTGAGGTTTTTGATCCATTCAATGATGACTATATGTCAGGAATAACCATAATTCCTCCATACTGGATCAAACCGATTAAATCTTTCAGCTCTTTTCTGGCATACCGAATAAACAGCGACCTGGACTTCATTGATGCCAGAGAGGAAATCAGACGTCATATCGGACAAGTAGCAGAACCTTTTGAGGATTTTATTCAGCAATACAATATGCCTAAGGAACTTACTGTTAACAAGGGTAAGACATGTATTGCTGAAAGCTTACTATCCGGAAGTATGTGTACCCTTGAAGGGTATGTATACAATAATGAAGTTTATTTTTACGGTATTGTTGACTCAATACGGGAAACGGACAGCTCCTCATTTTCAAGGTATGAATATCCATCAAAATTGCCGGAAGATGTCCAGAAGAATATAGAAAAAATAGCTGAAAAAGTTATAAGGCATATAGGCTATAATAACAATACTTTTAATATAGAATTTTTTTACAATCAGACAAGCAAAAAAATAACACTATTGGAAATCAATCCCAGACATTCTCAGTCACATGCATTTCTTTTTGAAAAGGTTGATGGTGTTGCAAATCATAAAATTCAGGTTGAACTGGCACTCGGCAAAAAACCTGAACTACCTGAAAAAGGAAGTGGCAAGTACAAAAAAGCTGCAAAGTTTATGACAAGAACATTTGAAGATGGGTTTATCACGAAGGTGCCCAATTACAGAGAATTAAGAAAACTTTCCAAAGAACACAAAGATGTTTTAATAAAACTTTTGGTAAAAGAGGGCACAAGTCTTTCCCAGCTTAACTATCAGGACAGTTATAGCTATGAATTGGCAAATATTTATATCCCCGCTATGGATGAAAATGACTTATTGGAAAAGTATCATAAAATAATAGGTGGAATGAAATTTAAAGTGGCGTATGAAAATGATATAAATATTGTATGATATCTCTTGTAAAAGTTGCTTTTAAACAGCGATTTTTTATTTAAGCAGAAACCAGGAAATTATTATCATAATTCGCATTATGTTTTTCTTGACATTAGATGTAATGTTGCCATAGCTTAATCATATAAAATTTAGTTTTAAGCATGAATGATATGGACTTTTTTATGTGGTTATATTCCTGTGGAATAGGTGTGAAAACCATAGTATGATGAAAGAATTTTAAGTTTGAGGAAATAGATGTTTATACGGTGGGTGGGTGTATTTTTCATTTTATTTATATCAGTTTTTTCTTTTGCTGAGAACAGGATTTCCGTTGTAGTGAGTATTGAGCCTGCAGCATTTGTGGTAGAAGCGATTGGCAGTGATAGAATTGATGTTGTTACAATGGTGCCCAGCGATTCCAATCCTCATATTTATGAGCCATCGATGCGAGATATGGCAAAATTCTCCCAAAGTGACTACTTTTTCTCCATTGGCGGTGAATTTGAGGATATATGGCTTGATCGCTTGGTAAGTATGAATAAAAACCTTAAAACTGTTAAGCTTGACAGAAATCTTCCTGTAAAATTGAGCAATAATGATCCGCATGCGTGGATGTCACCGGCAAATATGCTGCAGATGGGGAGAAATACATACAGTGTGCTTGCAGAGATTCTTCCTCAGCATGAGGGCTATTTTAGGAATAATCTTACTTTACTGAAAAAAAAAATTGCTGAAATTCAGGGTAATATTGGAAATATAATTAATAAATGCCATTATAATAACATTCTTACTGTACATCCTGTCCTTGGATATTTTGCTGAAGAGTTTGGATTAACCCAGTTATCTGTGGAGAGGCACGGGCAGGAGCCCTCCGCAAGGCATTTAGCTAATATTGTTAAAAAAGTCCAAAAATATAATATAAGATTTATTTTTACTCAGCCGCAAGTATCCCAGAACTATGCAAATATGTTATCTTCTGAAACGGGGATTACAGTGGAGTTAATAGATCCTCTTCAGAAAGACTGGTTTAGTCTGCAGGAAAAAATACACTCTGTTTTAAGTGATTACTGTGACCGGTAGAATGAATATTATAGATATCAAAAATCTGTACTTTTCATACGATAGCGAATATGTCCTGGTAAATGTGAATCTGAAAGTGTCCAAAGGTGATTTTTTGGCCATATTAGGACCTAATGGCGGAGGAAAAACAACTCTTTTGAAAATTATTCTGGGTCTTGTTAAGCCAGATCACGGAACAGTCAGCGTTTTTGGTACAAAACCAGGCAAAGAAAACAGTAAAATAGGCTATGTTCCTCAATATTCATATGTAAACAAAAACTTCCCACTTTCTGTTCTTCAAACAGTACTTATGGGGATTCAGAAAAGGTCTTTTTTCAGTTTTAACTATACTGATGCTGATATTCACTCAGCAAAAGAGGTTTTGGCAAAAGTTGGTATGGAAGCATATTGCAGCAAACAGATTCATGATTTGTCCGGTGGTCAGAGACAGCGCGTAATGCTTGCCAGAGCAATGGTTTCCAATCCCGAATTAATTGTACTGGATGAGCCCACATCAAATATCGACCCTTACGGTAAGTTCTGCTTTTTTTCTTTTCTGGAGGAACTGAGCAAGGAAAAAACCATGATAATTGTAAGCCATAATATAAATATAATAGCAACAAAAATCAATTGTGTCGCCTGTGTAAACAAGTTTCTGTATTATAATTCAGAACCGGTACTTACAAAAGATATGACGGAAATACTGTACGGCACCCACGATGAGCATTCATGCTCTCTTGGCAAATACTTTATTGAAGATTCTGAATATATGGTAAAACCTGAGAGCAAAAACGATGCTTGAAATACTTCAGATGGGGTTTATTAAAAATGCTATTGTCGCAATTATTTTTGGAAGTGTACTGTGCGGGATAATAGGCAGTTATGTTGTGGTCAACAGGATAACATTTCTGGCCGGTGGTGTTGCTCATGCAAGTTTCGGAGGTGTGGGACTTGCGTTTTTTCTAAATATACCTGTATTGCCCACCACTTTTGTTTTCTCCCTGGTTGCTTCAGCACTGATAGGTATTTTGACAGTCAGGGATAGTGAAAAGATAGACACAGCTGTGGGAATTTTATGGTCTTCGGGTATGGCGGTGGGGATTATTCTGCTGGATTTGACGCCTGGTTACAAAGGTAATCTTATGGGGTATCTTTTTGGAAGTATCCTGGGTGTGTCAAACGGTGATTTACTTTTTATGGCAATTTCCACTTTTGTGGTAATTTTGTTGGTCATTGTTTTTTACAGAAATCTTGCAATCATGTCTTTTGATAGAGAATTTGCAGCGGTACAAGGTGTTCCTGTGGGTTTTTTTCATGTGCTTGTACTGGTATTTATCGGTTTTTCACTTGTTATCCTTATCAGGGTATCCGGGTTAATACTTGTTATAGCACTTTTAAGTATTCCCCCTGCGATAGCTTCCAAATTTACAAAATCTTTTTTTTCTATGATTATCTTTTCTGTTGGTATAAATCTTGTAATTGGTTTTTCCGGTCTGTATTTTTCATACTATTTCAATGTATCTTCGGGAGCATCAATAATATTGCTTTTGTCAGCACTCTACTGTATAATTGTGTTAAGTGAAACAACTTACAAATATTTCAGGAAGTACAATGAAAATTGCTTTGATAAATCCTGAAATACCTCAAAACACGGGAAATATTGCGAGACTTACTGCTGGTATCGGTGTTGAACTGATACTTGTGGGCACTATCGGTTTTTCGCTTGAAGATAGATATCTTAAAAGAGCAGGGCTTGATTACTGGGACAAAGTTAATCTGAAAGTCGTTTTGGATCTTAAAGAATTTGAATCTATGCTTGATAAGTTTGAATGCAGCGCTTTTATTTCAAAATTCGGTAATAAACTTTATACTGAAATACCTTTGGTTTCATCAGGTGACACACTTCTTGTTTTTGGTAATGAAACAAGAGGTTTGCCGGATAATTTTCATCAAAAATATTCCGATTTTTTTTACAGAATACCTATGAATGAAAATATCAGAAGCCTTAATCTTTCAAACAGTGTGGCAATTGTTGCCTATGATTATTTGAGAAGAACCGGATTTTGTTCTTTGACATAATAAAGGGAAATGTTTTTAGATGTTTTATTTGTATTAATGAGTAATGTTTTAAGGGTTTGTCCGGTAGCTCTACAGCGATGTTTATAACTTGTGGTCTATAGATTTTAACAGATATAATTTTGGCTTTTGCCGAAATATTTTAAAAAAATTATAAGGTAAGACTTTTGCATAATTCCAAATGGTCAACCCGAAGCTTCAACCTTTAGGTTTCTATATTCAAAAGTCTCAGGGTGTTTTTATGTATCAATACAAGCTTGATTTTATAAATAACGATTTGATAAGTGAGCTTGAAAATATGGGGTTAGATATTATTGAAGACAGTTTTGAAGGTAGTACTACTTTTGATATATATACTTATGACAATCTGGACAATTTATTGAAAAAATATGGAATCACTTTCTTAAAAAAATCTGTTGAAAACTCAGGATGGGAACATTACTGGAAAAAATTCTTAAAACCTTCTGTACTTGTGGAAGGTATAAGCTGCTATTATGATGAAAATGACAAAATTTCTACAGCCAAATCCATCAAACTAATCCCTGCTTTGGCATTCGGTACGGGAACACATCCAACCACAAAGCTTGCCGCAAGACTCACCAAAGATGTCACACCTGGAAAATCGTTTCTGGATGTGGGATGTGGTAGCGGTATACTCACTATACTTGCCGTACTTTGTGGTGCATCCGGATGGTATGCTTTTGATAATGATAAAATGGCTGTGTTTAATGCCAAAAACAATATGGAGATTAATAATATATTTAGTAATTATTTATGGTGCGGTGACATTAGTTCTTTACGGACAGGTTTTTATGCTGATATAGTTTGTGCCAATATTATTTCTTCAGTGTTGCTGAAAATCAATGCAAAATTATTGGAATGTGCCAAATCTTGCATTATTTTATCCGGTATCCAGACTGAGGAAATGGAGGCCTTCAAAAGTATGTTTGATTTTTCCGGTTTCTTTATTGAAAATGAAATTCATGAAAACGGATGGGGTGCTCTGAGATTATGCAGATAACAGCTTTTATTGGTGATGTACATGGCTGCGTAAAAAGTCTTGAAGTTCTTCTGAATAAACTTTTGAAAAATTATCCCATTCAACAGATTGTATTTTTAGGCGATTTGGTAGATAGAGGTATTTACTCCCGTGAAGTCCTGCAACTGGTAACAGAGTTGAAAAGTGATTTTTCTGTGGAGGTGATGCGGGGTAATCACGAAGATATGATGCTGGACTTTGCTGAGGGTATTCGTAATTATAAAAAAAATGACTGGCTCTCTAACGGAGGAAAGGAAACTATTATTTCAATATCGGGGATGAAACTTTATAAACGCTTTTTAATGGGCGAAAATATATTCGAGGCGTTTGGCTGTGATTTAAAACAATTTGATAGTGTTTTAAAGAATCTGAAACTTTACTATATTTTTACCTTCACCGATAAAAAGATATTTGTAAGTCACGCAGGGCTCTCTGATTTTTCGAAGCCACCGGAGGAGCAATTGGAAGATATCGGCATATTTTTCAGAAAAATAAAATATCCCTATTTATGGAGTAGAGAAATTACCCATATGAATGAAAAGTATTTTGATTATACAATTATTCACGGTCATACACCTATTAACAAAATTATCAGCAGGAGAAGCGGAACTGCGCCTTTATTCAAAAAAGACGCAAACGGCAATATTCTTACGATTAATGTCGATACCGGATGCGTTTATGGTGACAGCCTGTCAGCAGTGCTTACAGAGAATGGTCTTGATTTTGAATCGGAAACGGTTAAATGCAAAAAATGAAAAGATTTTACTATAATATAGAGTTTACAGAATATATTGATATCGAAGGGAATGTTTACAACCATATCAGAAATGTACTGAGATTGAATGTCGGTGATACGGTTTTTCTGGCTAATGATAAAAATTTCGGGATTTATGAACTGATAAATTTTCATAAAAAAAGTATCAAAGGAAAGCTTAAAGAAATTTTACCCCACAAAGTTCCTGACTATGAGCTTGTTATATATATTTCCGTTATCAAAAACCGTTATATGAACTATATATTGGAAAAACTTGGTGAGATCGGTGTTACAGAAATAATTCCTGTATATTCTGATTACTCCACTGCAACGGTAACGGGTAAAACATTTAGCAGATACAGGGAACATGTGTGCAACGGTGCACTGCAGGCTGAACATAATTTTCTCCCTTCACTTCATTCTGTTATGAAAATTGGTGATGTAGCTGCTATCGATTCAAAAAATTATCTTTTGTCAGCAAGAGGAAATAACAGAGGAGTTCCCGAGTTGTACAATAAAAATGTCTGCCTTTTTTTAGGTCCTGAAGGAGGACTTAGTAAGGATGAAACAACTTTGTTAATTCAAAAAGGGTTTGAGCCTCTGACTCCTTTTAAATCCATTTTGAAGGCTGAAACTGCAGCAATTGTTTTTTCAGGTATGTTTAGAATATTGATGGAAAATTTATGAACAGAGACTTTTTTGATTCTCAGGATGAATATTTCATGGATAAAGCCATTGAAATGGCCCAAAAAGCGTTTAAGATTGGAGATGTCCCTGTTGGTGCAGTTGTTGTATACGAGGGGAAGATTATTGGCAAAGGTTTTAATAAAAAAGAATTTTCTGGTGACGCATCAGCTCATGCAGAAATGCTGGCTATGAGGCAAGCCTGCAGAACTTTTGGAGATTGGAGGTTATTGGGCTGCAAACTTTATTCCACAGCAGAACCCTGCTTGATGTGCGCAGGTGCTATTTTGCATTTCAGAATAGAGGAGGTTGTCTTTGGTGTGAGAGAATCTAAATTCGGAGGTGTTTGCAGTAGAACAAACCTTTTTGATATTAACGGCCTTAATCATTACGTGAAATATCGGGAAGGTATTAAATCAGAGGAAATAGCTGCTTTAATGCAAAATTTTTTCAGATGTATCAGATTGAAAACCTAATTTTTATTTTAAAGTTTGCAATCAAATAATTTATCATATATGAACTATTGTTACCATACATGATCAAGTTATTATGTTAATTAACAAAAATATGGAGGAAACAAATGCTAAAAAAAATACCATTTATAAGAAAATTTTTTTTGATATTGCTTACAGTTTTATTTATTACAAGTATAGCTGTAAGTGTCAAAGCATCAGAGAGTAAAAACAATTATCAGTTTATAAAAAACACAGTGGAAGAAAATTTTAAAGCCAACCTCGAACAAAGGGGAATGAGTAACATTGAGCTTGATGCTGAGATTTTATCAGAAATGGAAACACCAAAGGGATTCTATTTCGTTAAAGTAAATATTAACGATAGGGATAATAATAAACAGGCGACAGACTATATTATTACTAACGGTGAATATTTATTGCCAGATGTTATAGACATATCCCAGGGGGAAAGTATAAAAAGTTCACTGGCTTTTCGTTACGATGTTTACGATATTAATACCGAAGGTTTAACATTAATTTATGGGAAAAAATCCGCCGACAATATTATTGTTGATATAAGTGATTTCCAGTGTCCATACTGCAAAAGAGCTTATAAATATATTAAGGAAAAAGTAAAAGATATGGACAATGTGGCTGTATATAAAGTCCATTTACCATTAAAAATACACAACAAAGCGGTTATTTATGCTAAAATTTTTGAAGCGGGGAAGATGCTTGGGGTGAATTTTGCCGATGAACTCTACAGCGGTGAATATGATAAAATGGATAAAAATGAAATATTGGAAAAATTTGCCGCTAAAACAGATAATCCTGAGAAATTCAAAACACTTGTTAATTCAGACAGGGTTCAGAAAAAACTTGACAGAAGCAAACAACTCGCAGAAAGTCTTGGTGTAAATTCGACACCTGTTGTGTTCTTCAACGGTCGTAAAGTGGAGGGATTTAATACTGAGTTAATTGATAAAGGTCTTGAACTTTTCAACTAAACTGTTTTAATGTAGCATTTAAGTTTGAAAAACAGGAGCGTTTTTATGTCGGTACAACCTTTGGAATTTGAACAGCCAATTGCTGATTTGGAAAAAAAGATAGAAGAATTGAAAAACATGTCCTCACTGTCGGATCAGGATATGAAGGGGGAGCTGCGGGGGCTTGAAAAGAAGCTTGAAAGAGTTAAAGCCAATATTTATAACTCACTTACTCCAGCACAGAAGGTCATGGTAGCAAGACATCCAAACCGCCCTTATTTTCTGGATTATATAAGGATGCTCTTTACCGATTTTGTCGAATTGCATGGCGACAGAAACTTCAGGGATGACCCTGCCATTATTGCTGGTATGGCTAAATTCGAGGGTGAGCCTGTTGTTGTTGTGGGGCACCAGAAGGGCAGAAATACTAAAGAGAATATTTACAGAAATTTTGGGATGGCACATCCCGAAGGTTACAGAAAGGCGTTGAGGATTTTTGAAATGGCTGAAAAATATCAGCGTCCTATTTTTACTTTTGTTGATACGCCGGGTGCTTATCCGGGAATAGGTGCTGAAGAAAGAGGGCAGGCTGAAGCTATAGCAAGAAATCTTAGGGAAATGGCAGGATTAACTGTTCCTTTTATTACACTTATTACCGGTGAAGGTGGAAGTGGAGGTGCTCTTGGCATAGCTATGGGCAATCGCGTAATTATGATGGAGCACTCCATATATGCCGTAATCAGCCCGGAGGGGTGTGCGTCAATATTGTGGAAAGATGCCAGTTATTCCGATAAAGCTGCAGAAGCTTTGAAACTCACAGCTCAGGATTTATATAAGCTTAAAGTTATAGACGAAATAGTTAAGGAGCCTCTTGGTGGGGCTCACAGGGATTATATAAAAACGGCGGAAAATGTCAAAGAGGCGCTAAAAAAACATTTGAACGATTTGAAGCAACTTTCACCTGAAAGGCTGTTTGAGTACAGGTGTGAAAAGTATATGTCAATGGGGGTCTTTGCTGAGCAGTAATCGGGAAATTATACAGCTGCCGGTGGATGTGTCCAATAAAATTGCTGCCGGTGAAGTGATTGATCGCCCGTGCAATGTAATTAAAGAGCTTCTTGAAAACGCAGTTGATGCCGGTGCTGAAAATATTACCGTAGAAATTACAGATGGCGGTATCAGTCTGATAAAGGTAACAGATGATGGCAGGGGCATTTTGCCGGAAGATTTGCCGGTTACTGTTAGCCGGTTTGCTACCAGTAAAATAAACAGTATTGATGACATATACTGTCTTAATACATTCGGTTTTCGCGGAGAGGCACTGGCTGCTGTAAGCTCCGTTAGCGATTTCTGCATAAAATCCAAAAGAAAAGGTTATGATTGCTTTTCTCTCTCCGTTTATTTTGGTAATACTGGTGAGATTAAGCCAGCTGCAGGTCTCGACGGAACTGTTGTTACTGTCAAAAATCTTTTCGAAAACATTCCAGCCCGAAGGAAATTCTTAAAAACACCTGCTGCTGAGCAACGTGAAATTGTCAAGTTTATAAAACAATTTTCCCTGGTTAACTACCATATTTGCCTCAAGCTCATTGTAAACGACAAAAAAACACTGGTTTTTTCCAAAGATGATGGGATGCTTTCAAGAGCTAAAAAGGTATTTAATGAAGAAAATCTATTATACCTTAACAATAAATATAATGATTTAAATATAGAAGCTGTCATTTCAACACCGGAAATCCAGAAACTCAGGAAAGATAACCTTGTTGTTGGTGTAAACGGCCGCGTTATTAGAGATAATATGCTTGTCCAGTGTATTGTAAAAGCATATAAAAGACTTCTTCCCGAAGGGAAATATCCGGTGGGTTGTGTAGTTCTTTATTTGGATTCCTCAGATTTGGACGTAAATGTTCATCCTGCAAAACTGTTTGTAAAATTTCTGAATTCAGGCGAAATATTCTCTTTTGTGTATGACAGTATTTCTTCTAAATTAGGGGAATTAACGGCTGCACCTGAATATGATAACTCCGGATATGAAAGCTTAATCAATAATCAAGAAATTAGCTACAACCATATAGTACAAAAGAACAAAGAGCTTTATGATAAACCCGGCTATAGTCATGATAAGCTTAATAGTTCAAGTGTTTACGATCTTTTAAACAGCCAAACATACAGCGCATTTGAGGTTGAAAGTGATAGTGTGTATGACGATGAATACGACTTCAGAGTGGTGGGTCAGCTTTTCAATACAGTTATCATTTGTGAGTTCGAAGATTTTTACTACTTGATTGACCAGCATATTGCACATGAACGGATACTGTATGAAAAATATAAAAGTGAGTCTTTTGAAACGGAGATATCATCCATTAATTTAACAGAGCCTATTACCATAAATCTCAACAAAGATGAATGTGAGCTACTGTTTTCAAATAAAGATATTTTAGTAGAATTTGGTTATGACATTGAAGATTTCGGTGGGACAAGTGTAAAAGTTAACAGAATACCTTCTGAAATTATTAATAAAGATATAAAACAGGAAATTGCAGATATTTTGCAGGAAATTGAATTTTTGACAAAAAGAGGAGTGAAGGATTCTACTCTTGTAGTTATGTCCTGCAAATCAGCGATTAAAGCTGGTGAAAGACTTAGTGCATATGAGATGAAACATCTTGTGCTGGAGTTGCTAAAAACCAAAAATCCCTTTACCTGTCCACACGGTAGACCTATTATCTTCAAACAAGCCAAAGAAGAGCTTTTCAGGAAGTTTCATCGATGAACAGAGTACCCGTTATCACCGGAGTCACAGCTACCGGAAAAACGGATTTTGTAAAAAATCTGCATTTTTTGGCAGAACAGAGCAAATTAGCAAAAAAAATTGAAATAATTAATGCCGATGCCTTTCAGGTGTATAGGTATATGAATATAGGTACTGCCAAGCCCCCTGAAAATATTTTAAGAAAAATCCCCCATCATTTAATTGACATCTTATATCCTGATGAAGACTACTCTGCTGGCAAATTTTTCAAATTTGCTGAAAACATTATCTCTGATATTTACAAAAGAGGGAATCTCCCGATTGTCGTGGGTGGGACGGGGATGTATATTGAAATATTAATCAAAGGTATTTTTGACGGTCCGGCCAAGAGTGAAGAGTTACGCTTTAAATATTCAGATATTATGGAAAAATACGGACTGGATAAGTTATATGAGATGCTTAAAGCCAATGATCCTGAATATGCGTCTAAAGTATCCCCAAATGATAAAAACAGAATAATCCGGGCTTTAGAAGTTTGCGAATTAACCGGTATGACTTTTAACCAATGCCATAGAAAATTTCACAGAAATCCTGCTTATAGATACGATGTTTATGTGTTTACCGGAGATAGAAAAAAAATTTATGAAAAAATTAATAGCCGCGTGGATAAGATGTTTGATAACGGATGGATTGATGAAGTGAAAAGATTGCTGGATATGGGTTATAATCCGCACCTTGACTCTTTTGATGCTATTGGTTACAGACAGGTGGTTTCATTTTTAAAAGGTGAACGTACATACGAGGATATTGTTCGTGAGATAAAGAAAAAAACGCGAAATTTTGCAAAAAGACAGCTTACCTGGTTCAGGCATATGAAGGATATTAAATATATTAAATATATAGATGTGTTTGACAAAGATATTGTTACAGATTTACGCGAAAAACTTCTTTACAGACTATCCTGACAATTCTCAACAATTGATACTTGATATTTTCCGATTCTTGAGCTAAAATCGTTAAATTTATATGAAAATTATTATGAGTATTGTATTAATACAGTTTTTAGTAGTTTCTTAATTTCAGGATATAACAATCTTAGCGAGGGGATATAATGAGTAAAAAAGTGAATATCCAGGATGTTTTTCTTAATTATGTAAGAAAAAAGAGAATTGCTGTTTCCGTTTATTTAGTCAATGGTGTAAAGTTGGAAGGTGTTATTAAGGGTTTTGATAACTTTGTTATCATACTCAAAGATGATGCCCAGAAGATGATTTATAAACATGCTGTTTCAACAATTACGCCTACTATCGAAATCGATGATTTAGAAGTAGAATAATAAAGCGGATTTGTTTATGGTTTATGGCGGCGGTTTACGCAAACCGCTGAAAGTAGAGTTGTATAATGCTATATTATACAATACATCTTATATTAATGATCCTGATGCTTTATTAAAACCCCTGTTCGGACCACCTGTAGTCAAATCGGAGGTTTTTTCTTTTTCGCATACTCAATATTATGTAAATGAGATGGGAAGCAGTCTGCAAAAATATTTTGCTGGCTATTCTTTTCAAATATATCCGGACGATATTTTAAGGCATAAACTTGTAACTGTTGATTTGGAGAGATCCTTTATGGTGGAAGGCAAAAGGGTTCTTAATGTTGATCCCGGTTATGTTGCCCTGGAAAAAGTAGTCGCCGCAAGCACTAAGAACTTTTCACATAGAATATATCTCGGTTCCAATATATATGCTGATTTGCAACTGTATCGCAAAAAAGGACGTTTCAGAAGTCTTCCGTGGACATTTTTTGACTACAAACAGGAATTTGTCTTGGATTTTTTTGACGAATTGAGAAATAATTTGTTATATTAATTTCAAACAAATAATGTTATTATTAAAAATTAATATTTTACAATATTAATCGTGCAGGTGGTTTGTGAAAGATTTTGAAAAATTTGTGGATTTGTTATCAGAAATTCTTATAAAAGCTCTCAAGGAACTTGAAAAAAATAATAAACCCTTGGATAAAAACACATTAAAGAATTGTCTTCAGGACAATGAAAGTGTTATAAACTTGTTATCTGTAGAGGAATACAAAAAATGCAATGAGCACCTGAAATCATATATACTTGATAAAATTAAACATTTGAAAAATTTTCAAAAAAATGAAGAGCTGGATAAAATTGAGAAAGAGCTTATCCAGGCCAGCGAACATTGCGAAATAGTTGACAAAGCTATAGATTTTATAAGCGTTAATATTGCAGATTATGAAACAGTATCTTTTCTGTTTTCGAAAATCAAGTTAATACTGGAAAAAGTTATCGACCGTATAACCCATATTTCACATCATTTTTTTGATTTACTGGATGAAAGTATTGATCTTATGACTTTTGATACTTCTGTGGACAAAACAATTCTTGCTGAACTTAACAATATAGCATCTCTTACCGATAACAAAGATGAAATAGACAATATTTTACAAAAAATCACCGGAGATTTGGATAACCTTATAGGCAAAATAGAAGAAAAACTGCATAAGAAAGATATAACCCTTGAAAAAATCCGGATGGACAAAAGTAACCTTGATAGTGAGTTTGATGAATATAAAAATCATGCAAATGAGCTTGATAAGCTAAAAGCAGAGTTGAATAAATTCAAAGCGGAAACAATTACTGATTTTCTAACCGGCCTTTATAACAAAAAATATCTTGATAACAAACTGGGAGAATATTTTGACTTACATAAAAGATATGGTAAAATTTTCTCTGTTATTTTCCTGGATATAGATGACTTTAAATATATTAATGATACATACGGTCACCTTGTGGGCGATTATGTCCTGAAATATTTTTCGGACATTATTAAGAAAAACTTGAGAAATGTTGACTATGCTTTTCGTTTCGGCGGAGAAGAGTTTGTTATTTTACTGCCGGAAACCAGCAAAAGTGAAGCATACCATGTTGCTGAGCGTATAAGGCAGAATGTAAGCAAAACAACTTTCAAATACCGACACTATAAAATAAAAATAACTGTAAGCATGGGCGTGGCAGAGGTTGACAGTTACGAACAAAATCCTGAGAATATATTAGATAGTGTGGATAAAAAACTCATAAAAGCAAAACAAACTGGTAAGAACAGGATTGTTAGTGACTGATAACGTTTTTTATTTGCTGCAGGAATATCAAAACAAAACAGAGCTTGAAAAAGAAGAGGTCAGAAGGCTTAAAAGCTTTTTGACACTTGATGAGGATTTGTCTGGATATCTGGATTTATATAAAAAACATAATATTCTGAACAATATCACAGCGGATTTGTATGCAAAGAGAGCAACTGAGAATCAGGTTAAATCCATACTGGAAGGTTATATCCCTGTAAACTACGAAGATTATCCGTTGATAGTGTTCCTGGTTTTGAAAAACTACAAGTCTCTTGTCAAAGAATTATATCTTTTTCTTAAAAGATTTAAAGAAGATTTATTCAAAAAAATAGTTTTAAGCCCTTATTTTCAAGGGAAGTATCTAACCTATCTTATAAAAATCATGAAAAACAATGTTTTTTTTGTATCTGCTCTAATAGCTGCCAGGGATGTTGAACCGGAGATGCTGGGGATATTAGTGGCTTCTTCAGATTCGGAGGTTTTGTTCAGGGTCTCCAATTTAAAACATATACTTGCAAAGGATATATCATTGATCAGGCAGATGCTTTCAAATCCATATACTCCTGATGATGCGGTTGTATTGTTAAAACAGTTGCTTTTTGAAATTAATCTGGCTTGTGAAGCTGAAAAAAGAAAATCTGAAAGTAATAATCCTGAGGAAGTAAAGGAAAATGTTAAAAAAGAGGTAGCAGAAAAAACTGAAACAGAAGCTAAGGAGCTGGAAGATAATCTTTATCAAAAGGTTCTGACTATGAAACCTGTTGAGAAAATTAAGCTTGCATTAAAAGGTAATAAATCTGCCAGATCTCTTTTAATTAAAGATCCCAATAAACAAATATCATTATCTGTTTTGAAAAATCCCAGAATTACCGAAGAGGAGATTGAAACCCTGGTGAAAAATAAAGCTACTCCCGAACACCTTATAAGGGAAATAACCAGAAACAGAAATTTCATGAAAGACTATAATATATTAAGAAGCATTTTAATGCATCCCAAAACTCCTCTGGAAATAAGCATGAAATATGTTAATAATTTATACATCAGAGATATTGAAATACTTTCAAAATCCAGGGAAATCCCAGCAGCATTAAAAAATCAGGCAACAAGACTTTATTTGACCAAGAGTGGTAAAAAATGAAATCCAATATATTGTATTTTGCTTTGGTCTTAGCATTAATCCTGTACCTGATTTTTGGCAACAGAGGGCTTATAGAATACAACAATCTACTGGATATAAGAAAAAAATATGCTGAAAAGGTTGATAATCTCAGCAAAAGGATTGATGAGCTTGAGCATGAGCTTTATCTGCTACAAAAAGACAAAGAATTTTTGGAAACAGTTATTCGCGAAGATCTTAATCTGAAAAAACCTGATGAAGATTTATATATTTTAAGGGATGGTAATGAAGAAATATACAGTAACCGAGATAACAAAAGCAGTAAAGAATCTGATTGAAAATGCTTTTAACACTCCTGTTATAGTCACAGGAGAAGTATCTAACTTGTCCAAATCTCCAACAGGACATTACTATTTTATTTTAAAGGATGATTCCTCACAAATCAAATCTGTCTTTTTCAAACGTTACAACCTGGCTAACAGGGAGTACTCGATTCAAAACGGTGACAAGGTCTCTGTTCATGGTGATATTTCTGTATATGAAGCTGGCGGGGTATACCAGATAATTGTGAAGAAAATAGAGTACGATTCAGAGGGTGAGTTTTATAAGAAATTTGCTGAGACCAGGAAAAAGTTAGAGCGGGAAGGGCTGCTTGATGAAAATCTTAAAAGAAGTGTCCCCACATTTGTTAAGAGAATAGCTGTTATTACATCCCCCACCGGTGCGGCTATAAAGGACTTTGTTAGCACAGCAAGAAAAAATACTGCTAAATTTTGTATAGACTTATGGCCTGTTATGGTACAGGGGAATTCCGCTTCAGCTGATATAGTGAAAAATATTTTACAGGCCGGTAAAAGAACTGATCTATATGATACGCTGGTTTTGATGAGAGGAGGGGGATCCCTGGAAGATTTGGCTGTTTTTAATGAGGAAAATGTTGCACGGGCTTTGCGTGCTGTTGATGTGCCTACAATCTCAGCTATCGGACATCAGAGGGATACAACCATATGTGATTATACCGCTGATATGACTGTGGCTACCCCAACAGCTGCGGCTGTATATCTTTCTGAGGGGCATCTTTACTATGATAAAAAACTGAATGATTTGCAAAAAAGACTGGAAAAAGACATGTCTTATACTTTAAACACTTTTATGCAAAAATTGGATAATTACCTTATATCGATGAATAAAAACTCGCCGCATGCAAAACTGAAACTATATAAGAGTGAAGTTGCCCGATTGTTAGATAAAATTAACGGAGATATGAAAAGAAAGCTTACCGATAACAGCAGCCGTTTGAATATGCTTAAAGCACCATTTAAACCTGCCAACATTATTAACAGAGTAAGTCAAAGCAAAGAAAAACTGGATTACCTTGAAAATTACCTGTTGAGAAGTATAAAAAATAAAATAAATTATGAAGATGGGAAATTAAGAGAATTGACGGGCAAGCTTGAAGCCATGAGTCCCAACAGGATAGTTTCCCGTGGTTATGCAGTAGTTTACGCAAACGGCAAACTGGCACCGTCGATAGATTTCGTAAAACTGGACGATGAGGTTGAAATTCATATGAAAGGTGGTTATATTAACGCTTTTGTTACAGGAAAAAAACATACGGAGGGTTGTAATGGATAGAATACCGATTACAAAGGAAGGTTTTCAAAAGATAAAAGAAGAGCTTGAGAAACTTAAAACCAGAGACAGAAAAGATGTAGTGGAGGCTATAAAAGAAGCCAGATCCCATGGAGATTTAAGTGAAAATGCAGAATATGATGCTGCAAAGGAACGTCAGGGGATGCTTGAAGCTAAAATTAATGAGCTTGAATCCAAAATGTCCAAATTTGATGTTATCGACACCAGTACATTAAAAAGTAATAAAGTGGTTTTCGGTGCGACGGTTAAAATTGAAAATGTTGACACCGATGAGGTTAAAACTTATAGAATAGTAGGTCCTGATGAATCCGATATTTCAAAGGGAGATATTTCTGTGCTTTCCCCATTGGCAAGAGCACTTGTAGGTAAAAAAGTTGGAGAAGAAGCAGTTGTTAACGCACCTGGCGGAGAGACAGAGTATGAAATAATAGAAATCACTTTCGAGTAATGGTGCCGATGGCCGGGTATAATATACTTATTATTGATGATGAAAAATCTTTCCGGGAATTGCTTGAAATTCTTTTTGCTGATGAAGGTTACAATGTTTTTACGGCATCCGATATTCCCAGCTCCTGTGAAATTATAAAAAATAAGAAAATTGACATTGCTGTTTGTGATTTGGTTTTAGGGAATGAAGATGGTATGGACATTGTGAAATGGTGTAAACAACATAATCACAATATTCCCTTTATACTTATGACAGCATATGCAAGCAGTTCCACTGCACTGGAATCTGTGAAACTTGGCGTAGTGGATTATGTAACAAAACCTTTTGATATGGATAACCTTGCCAATATGGTTAGTGATGTTATATCCTCCCGTGAGGAAAATGATGACGGGTGTTGCCCGGAGCTGGATGAAATAAAAGGGAAAAGTGATGTAATTAATAAAATAAAAAAATACATTATTGATGTGGCAAAAACAGATTCCACTGTGCTCATTACCGGAGAGTCCGGAACAGGCAAAGAATTGGTAGCCAGAGCCATTCACCGTTTGAGCGGAAGATCTTCCAGGGCTTTTAAAGCTATAAACTGCAGTGCTATCCCTTACGATTTACTTGAATCCGAGTTATTTGGATATAAAAAAGGTGCTTTTACCGGAGCCAGCTATGATAAAAAAGGAATTTTTGAACTTGCTGACGGAGGCTCCATTTTTTTGGATGAAATTGGCGATATGCCGCTTTTTCTTCAATCGAAACTGCTGCGTGTAATCCAAGATAAAATAGTGCAGCCATTAGGAGCAGGTAAAGAAATCAAAACAGATTTCCGCTTGATAACGGCAACCAATAAAAATCTTGAAGATCAGACTAAACAGGGAAATTTTCGGAGTGACCTTTATTACCGCCTTAATGTTGTTAACATACACATACCTCCTTTAAGAGAAAGACGTGGCGACATTGAAGAGCTAACCAGGCATTTTCTAAAAAAGTACAGTATTTTAATGGATAAAAACATATCCCAGATTTCTTTTGCGGTAAATGAAGCATTAAAAAATTATCCCTTCAAAGGTAATGTGAGAGAGCTTGAAAACCTTATTGAAAGGGCTGTTGCAATGGAAAAAACAAACAAGTTGCTTCCTTCAAGTTTTCCCAGATATTTTTTTGAATTGGAGGACAATTACGGAGAACAGGATGATTTCATTTTAGAAAATCCTGTGGATTTGGATAAAATTGTGGAAAAAATTGAAAAAAAATATATACTGGCTGCATTAAAAAAAACTAATGGCAATCAAAGCAAAGCTGCAGAGTTGCTGAATTTATCGGGTAGAGCCTTTAGATATAAGATGGGGAAATATAATGTCAAATGAAATTATGCAAAAGCTACCTAATCAGTTAACTGTTTTGAGGGTTTTGCTTGTCCCGGTTTTTCTGATTCTGATTTTTTTTGATAACAGTGTAACAAATGTCCTATCAGCAATTGTTTTTGTTGTTGCTTCTGTAACTGATTTTATAGACGGGTATTTGGCTCGCAAATATCGTGTGGTTTCTGATTTTGGTAAAATACTTGATCCTATTGCAGATAAGATACTTGTGGCGGCAGCCCTTATTTCTCTCATACAGATTGATAGACTCAACGCTGTGGTTGTTATTATTTTACTGAGCAGAGAGTTTGCTGTGGGAGGTCTGAGAGATTTTGCGTCGAGCAAAGGTACCATTATCCCCGCCGGTTTTTTTGGTAAAATAAAGACAGCTTTTCAGATGACTGCTCTTACCCTGCTTATATATAAAAATGAGTTACTCGGAATAAATATTTTTTTAGTGGGCAAAATACTTATTTATCTTTCGGTGATAATTTCAGTGTATTCCGGCTTTGTGTACTACAGAAATTTTTTTAGGCAAGAAGTTAATGCCTGATGTTTTTCTTAGAAAATTCAGCAGTTACACGCCTGAGCTTGAGCCTTTTTTTAATGGCTTTTTTCAACTGTACAGCAGTAGACTGTTAAAGTGCAGGAAAATATTATTAAAACCTAACCTGCTTCAGGCTGCCACTTCTGAAAGAGCTGTCACTACACATCCCGAGTTTTTAACATATCTGGTCAGATCTCTGAAAAGGTTCACAAGAGCTGAGCTTATCCTCGCAGACAGCCCGGGGGCAAACTTTAACAACTTTTCCAATGTTCTTAAAATTACAGGTATTCAGAACGTATGTGACAAAGAAAATATAACTGTTGCTAGGATGGAATCTTTTCAACCCATTGAAAAAGATGATTTTGTGTATTCCGGTATTGCAGATGAAGTGGATATGATTATTAATATAGCAAAGCTGAAAACCCATTCTCTTACCGGTCTTACAATGTGTGTTAAAAACTTTTTCGGACTTGTTCCTGGTACAGCAAAAGTTGCCTATCATAGAAGATATCCATCAGGAAATGACTTAGGTGATAAATTATATTCTTTATCTGCATTATTTGCAGATAAATCATTAAATTTTTTGGATGGAATAATCGCTCATGAAGGAGAAGGACCTTCCCGAGGTAAACCTGTAAATCTGGGAATTGTTGCCGCTTCTGAAAATGCTGCAGCACTTGACATTGAAATAACAAAACTTCTTGGTTTGCCGGTGAATTTTTGTACTACAAATGCTGAAGCGATGAAATTTCTGGATGTGGAAGAAATAAAACTAAATACCGGTGCTTGTTTTGATGGTTTATCCATAAAAACACCGGTGTCTATGAAAAAATCAATTATACCTGATAGCATCAAAAAAATTGTAGCTGATAAGATTTATGTAAAGCCAGAAATAATTCAGCCTAAATGTACAAAATGTCTCTTATGCTTGAAGAGTTGTTACGCTGATGCTATAACATTTGAAAACAAAACCGTCTTTATAAACAAAGAACTATGCAAGGAATGTTTTTGCTGTTATGAGGTTTGTGAGGATGATGCGATTAAACTAAAAAGGTCTTTTTTACACAGGATTTTTGTCAAATGATTTTGTATATTTGTCTTTTTGTAATCTCTTATTTATCTGGTGCTGTGCCCTTTTCTTTCCTGCTTGTGAAACTGATTAGGGGTATTGATCTTCGTGAAGTGGGGAGTGGCAATGTAGGAGCTACTAATGCTGGGCGTGTTTTGGGAAAATGGGGATTTGTTGTTGCATTTTGCTGTGATATGCTAAAGGCTTTTATTCCTCTGTATGTGTTCCGGCAGATACCGGGTATTGACGGCAATATCATTCTTTTTTGTGCTCTTTTTATTATCTTGGGGCATACATATACTGTTTTTCTTAGATTTAAAGGTGGTAAAGGTGTAGCTACAGGTGTAGGTGTTTTTATGGCGTTAAGCCCTTATAGCCTTTTCTGGGCACTGCTCACCTTTTTTCTTGTCATTACTGTTTTTCGTATTGTTTCCCTCGGCTCCATCATTTCAGCAGTTATACTAATGATATCGGTATGGCTGAATAGCGACTGGTTTGGTCTGCAAATATTTACAGCAGTTGTTGTTCTTTTTGTTATTTATAAACATAAATCAAATATTGTAAGAATTATGCAAGGTAAAGAACATAAGATAGGAGAGAGAGTTGTCTGATCCCCACAATATGATGCTTGAATGCGTTAATCTGGCGTTGGCCGGAAAAGGTTATACAGGTACTAATCCTGTTGTTGGAGCAATGGTTGTAAAAAATGGAGAAATTTTGGGTAGAGGTTTTCATAAGAGTTTTGGCGGTGCACACGCTGAAATAGAAGCTATCAATAATTGCAGCCAGGAAATCAACGGAGCTGATTTATATGTAACACTTGAGCCCTGTTCTCATTATGGGAAAACTCCCCCCTGTGTGGAAACAATTGTAAAAAGCGGTATAAGCCGTGTTTTTATCGGAGTCGTGGATCCTAATCCTTTGAACGCAGGTAATGGGATAAACTATTTACTAAATAACGGTATTGAGGTTTATGTGGGTTTTGCCGAACAAGCATGTGCTGAAATTATAGAAGACTTTGCTAAATATATTTTAAAAGGTCAGCCGTTTTACTCTTTGAAAATAGCCCAGAGTTTGGATGGGAAAATAGCCACCTATACAGGGGCTTCCAAATGGATTACCGATGAAACGTCAAGACAATACGGACATTATTTCAGGAGTATTTCCGATGGCATTTTGGTGGGTAAAGGCACGGTAGATGCTGACAATCCCATGCTCAGCTCACGATTTATGGGTATAATGCGGTATCCTTATAAAATTATTCTCGATTCTTCACTTAGTATTTCAGAAGGGTCTGCTGTTTTTGAGGAGAAGCCTGAAAGATGTATCATTTTTGTATCCAACAGTGCTATAGGTAAAAATAAAAATAAGGCAGATAATTTAATGTCAAAAGGTGTTGATATAGTCCCTGTAAATAGTGATGAGTATGGATTGAATCTACATGATATTTCATCAGTACTGATTGGTAAAAATATTCTGAATGTACTTGTGGAAGGGGGGCGAAAAATATATGCCTCTTTTATTAACAATAAATTGGCTGATAAATGCTATTTTTTTACTTCCGGAAAGATAATAGGAGAAGAGGGGGTTGATTCTATCGGAAAACTGGGTATAGATAACATAGAGGAGTCTGTTAAATTGGAAGAGTTGACTGTCCAGAAACTCAAAAATGATTTTTTATTTAACGGCAAAATCAATGATTACACCGAGCATATACTAAAACTTACGGAAGAGCTGAGGAACAGATGTTCACAGGGATAGTGGAAAAAATCGGGACAGTAAACAGGGTTGATAAACGTGGTTCTTTTGCCATTTTAAATATTAGCTGCGCTGATATTACTGATGATCTTAAAATCGGTGATTCTGTAGCTGTAAATGGTGCTTGTCTGACAGCAACCAAAGTGGAAAAGGGCTCTTTTACTGCCGATATTTCATACGAAACATTGGGAAAATCTTCTTTGGAGTATCTAAAACCAGGTGATTATGTGAATCTGGAGCGGGCGCTGACATTATCATCCAGGCTTGGGGGACACATTGTTTCAGGACACGTTGATTGTTTGGGGAAATTCACAGAGATAAGAAAAGAGTCATCTGCATACAGATTATGTATAGGTTATCCTGAAAATATTGAAAAGTATGTAGTTTACAAAGGATCCATAGCTTTGGACGGCATAAGTTTAACAATTGCTGATGTTTTTGATAATAATGAATTTACTGTCGCTGTAATTCCTCATACTTTTGAAAATACTATATTAAAGTATAGACATCCGGGGGATTTTGTGAATATAGAAGCAGATATGGTGGCACGTTATATGGAGAAATTATTGAAAAATGAAAAAAAAGCGGATAGATTAAAGTCTGGTATTTTAAAGATGCAACAAATGGAGGATTTTATATAATGATGAAAGAAGTTAGGGCAACTGTGGAAGAAGCAATAGAAGATATAAAAAACGGCAAAATGATTATTCTGGTGGATGATGAAGACAGGGAGAACGAGGGCGATTTAATGATAGCGGCTGATTTTGTTACTCCAGAGGCTATAAATTTTATGGCAAAATACGGCCGGGGGCTTATTTGTCTCAGTCTCACCAATCAACGATGTGATGAGCTGAATTTGCCATTGATGGTGGATGAAAAGGGTAATTCTGCCAAATTTGGGACAGCTTTTACCGTTTCGATTGAGGCGAAAGAAGGGGTCACCACGGGCATTTCAGCTTTTGACAGGGCTCATACGATAAAAGTAGCTGCAGATCCTGAGAAAACTGCCGATGATATTGCCCGTCCGGGTCATGTTTTTCCGCTTCGAGCCAAAGATGGAGGTGTTCTTGTTCGAGCCGGACAAACAGAGGGCTCAATGGATTTGGTAAAACTGGCGGGGCTGACACCTGCCGCTGTTATATGTGAAGTCATGAATGATGATGGAACGATGGCAAGAATGCCTCAGCTTGAAGAATTTGCCAAAGAGCACGGACTTAAAATTCTAACTATTGCAGATCTCATTTCTTACCGGGTGGAAAAGGAAAGCATCATAGAAAAAATTGCAGATGCGAATTTACCAACGCTATTTGGCGATTTTGAAATAGAGGGATTTGTGAACAAAGTGGATAAACAGGAGACAGTTGCCCTTGTTAAAGGGGATATATCCACTGATGAGCCTGTTTTGGTAAGGGTTCACTCACAATGTTTAACAGGTGACGTTTTTGGTTCTTTGAGATGTGACTGCAGAGATCAACTTCACTGTGCTATGGAAATGATTGAAAAAGAAGGTAGGGGGGTACTGCTGTATATGTTTCAGGAAGGCAGGGGAATCGGTATTTTAAATAAAATAAAAGCCTACAAACTTCAGGAAAACGGAATGGATACAGTGGATGCAAATCTGCATCTGGGCTTTGAGGATGATCTTCGTGATTACGGTTTTGGGGCTCAGGTTTTGCGATATCTGGGTATTAAAAAGCTAAGATTGTTAACAAATAATATGAAAAAACTGAAGTGTTTGTCCGGATATGGTCTGGAAGTTGTTGAAAGAGTACCTATTGTATGTAAAATAAGACCTGAGAATGAAAAATATTTAAAGGCAAAAAAAGAAAAAATGGGTCATCTTTTTTAATAAACTTAATAAAAAAAATTGGGGATTGATAATGAGCGTGAAAGTATACGAAGGCGTTTACGATGGAAGTGGTTTAAAAATAGCTATTGTGGCCACCAGATTTAATGATTTTATTGTGAAAAGCTTGATATCAGGTGCCATCGATGCATTATTGAGACATAATGTTGGCGGCGATGATATTGAGGTTTATAAAGTTCCTGGTGCTTTTGAAATGCCTATGGTGTGCAATAAATTGGCTAAATCAGGGAAATTTGATGCCGTAATAGCGGTTGGTGCTGTGATAAGAGGTTCAACCCCTCACTTTGACTATGTCTCTGCGGAAGTGGCAAAGGGAGTGGCAAAATCATCTTATGATACGGGAGTTCCTGTGATTTTTGGTGTGCTTACTACGGATACAATTGAGCAAGCTATCGAAAGAGCTGGGACTAAGAGCGGTAATAAAGGAGCAGAAGCTGCTATGGCTGCTCTTGAGACAGTTAACCTGATAATAAAGAACAAACTTTAATCTTCATGAAATCAAAAAGAACATTATCCAGGGAATATGCTGTACAAATGATGTATCATTCTTCTATTGCAGAAGTTGGTGTATCTGAAGTGCGCAGAATATTCTGGCTGGAAAAAGATGCCCCGGATACCGTAAAAACCTTTGCAGAAGAGTTGTTTTCAAATGCCTTTAAAAAGAAAAATTTTAACGATGAGCTTGTGAAAAAATATCTTAAAAAAGGATGGGTTTTTGAACGGTTAGGTGAAATAGAGAAGGCGGTATTCAGAGTTGGCATAGCTGAGCTTTTTGACGGTGATGCACCGGTTTATGCAATTCTGGATGATTATGTGAGTATCGCCAGCAATTATATGGATGAAAAATCAGCCTCCCTTGTGAACGGAATATTAGATACTATAAAAAGAGAGTTTAACATTGACAGATCAGTTGATTAAAGATGTGAGTGTTCCTTTTCCTCCGTTAAAGCTGGACAACGGCTCCGGCGGAGACGATGACAATTACGCCGAGCTGAAAATTTTTCCCGCTTTTGTGGATTATGATTTCTTTAAGATAAGGCCAAGGGGATGCAGTAGCCGAATAGATTTTTTTTCTTTTGGCAAACTAACAGAGTCCGTAGAGAAAACAAAATACTTAAATTCTGTTTTGTATATCAAAAAACCAGAGTTTATGTTTAAGCATGGTTTTTTTTTGATGGACTTTATTCGTCTGAGTAAAGACATTACCCCTTTTATAGAAAATGTAAGAAATCTTAAGTTTGATAAACTATATATCGAAAAGTCATCCTATTTACCTCTTGAAAATATTGTTTCAGAGCTTTCCGGTATAGATATTTTTTTGCTGGAGTTTGTTTGATTATGTATTCCCCTCTTGAAAACATAAAAATTAAATTTAGAATCGATATTAAAAATGTTTTGTATGTTAACAGCATCATGGATTCGTATGAAGGTGTGGGGATTGTACGGACGCTGGATAGTAGTAAAGGTCAGGTTGCTGTTTACACTTCGGGGTCCATGTGCAAGCAAGCTTTGGATGTTCTTGAGAATCTTAGAAAGGAAGGGTTAAGTATTAAAGATTTGGAAGTGGATAGGACTTCAGATGTGGATTATTACTAAAGATAATAGTGGGTGGGTGTATGAATTTGAATATCAGTGCTGAGAAATATATGATTTTTGAAATTAACAAAAATGTGACTAAAGATAACAGGCCATATCTGAGGGTTGTTTTAACCGATAAGGAAGGTGGACAGCATAACGGGATAATGTTTGACAGCAATAAGTTGGAATTTGATCCTGAGAAAGGGGATGTGGTTGCTGTTGATGCTGTTGTTCAGAACTATAATGGACAGTTACAGCTTAAAATCAGCAATATGAAGAAACTTGAAAATGAAAGCCGCATAGATTTTCTTCCAAAAACCAAATATAATATTCAGGATATGGTAACGGAAATAAAAACCATACTGGATAGCGAAATAAAAGATTCTAATATTAAAAAGCTTGTGAATCTCTTTTTCGGAGACAGCAAAACTTTAAAACTTTTTAAATATATGCCCGCGGCTAAAAATATTCATCATGCATATGTCGGCGGTTTGCTGGAACACACACTGTCAGTGGTAAAATTAGCTGTGAAAATGGCTGACTATTATTCCGCTTATGTCAACAAAGATCTTCTTTTAGTGGGTGCTTTGTTTCATGATGTGGGAAAAATATTTGAGCTTAATGCGGAGAAGGGTTTCGACTACACTGATCAGGGAAAGCTTATTGGGCATCTGCTTCTTGGAATAGAATTGGTGAACGGATATATTTCTGAAATTGAACAATTTCCTTCTGAATATAAGTACATTATCGGTCATATGATAGCAAGTCACCATGGGTTGCTGGAGTTTGGTTCTCCCAAAAAACCAAAAACAGTGGAAGCTCTTATACTTCACTTTATAGATGATATGGATGCTAAAATTAATACTTTTAATACTATTTTTGGTAAAGAGGATATTGATTCCGGTTGGAGCTCATACGACAGGCTTCTTGAAAGACAGCTTTACAAACATTATTGACAGATAGTCCTTTTTGGTTTTTTAGTGTATTGATTTGCGTTTATACAGTTGTATACAGGAGGAGATCATGGATAGTGCATTAAATGTGAAGAATACACTTATAGGCATTCAAATGCTCTTCGTAGCTTTCGGGGCATTGGTTCTTGTTCCCCTTTTGACTGGACTTGATCCATCTATAGCACTTTTCAGTGCCGGAGCAGGGACACTGATATTCCAATTTATTACAAAATCCAAAGTACCCGTTTTTTTAGCCAGTTCTTTTGCTTTCATTGCTCCTATTCAATTTGGAATGAAAAACTTTGGAGTGGGGGAAACATTAGGAGGGCTTGTTTTTGCAGGTTTTACCTATTTTATCTTTAGCTTCATGGTAAAAAGAGGAGGAGTGGAAGCAATAGACAGATATCTTCCAACTGTGGTAACTGCTCCCGTCATAATGACAATAGGTTTAAATTTGGCACCTGTTGCAGTGGATATGGCCAAAAGCTTTGATGGCTCAGGAAATTATGATCCAAAAGCAGTACTTTTATCTGTTTTTACTCTTATTATGGCAATACTTGTTGTTATGTACGGCAAAAGAATTTTTAGTCTTATTCCTATATTAACTGGAATTGTTTTGGGATATCTTTTTGCTGTAATTCTGGGTGTAGTAGATTTCACACCTATTCAGAATGCTTCATGGTTTTCCATCCCCTGGCTGGTAGCTATGAATGAAGGGAGTTTTGCCATACCTGTATTTGATTTAGCTGCTATTTTATATATTGTCCCGGTTGCTATTGCACCAGCAATTGAACATGTGGGTGATATTTTGGCTATTTCCTCAGTTACAGGAAAAAACTATGTAAAAGATCCCGGACTACACAGAACACTTTTGGGAGACGGCGTTGCCACAGCTTTGGCCGCCTTTATCGGAGGGCCCCCGAATACAACATATTCCGAAGTAACAGGAGCTGTGGCACTGACAAAAGCTACGAATATAATATATATGCGTACAGCTGCAATTACGGCTATTATTCTCGCTTTTGTCGGGAAACTGGGGGCTGTACTAAAAACGATACCGGTTCCGGTGATGGGAGGGATAATGATTTTGTTGTTTGGAATGATTGCAGCTGTAGGGATAGGGTCTTTGGTAAGAAATAACGTTGATATGTCCAAATCCAGAAACCTTGTTATAGTTTCCGTTGTTTTGATTATCGGTATAGGTGATATGGTGATAAGTTATGGTAGAATAAGTCTGGGTGGTATTGGACTAGCCGGAGTTGTGGGGGTTGCTTTAAATCTTGTATTACCGGAGGGTAAATGATGAATTTTCAAAACTTTTACCTGATAAACCATCCTTTGATAGAGCATAAACTGACCTATATAAGGAAAAAAAACACTTCAAAAAAAGAATTTAAAGAATTAGTGGACGAAGTAGCAATGCTTATGGCCTATGAAATTACCAAAGATTTCCCCCTGGAGCAGATTGAAATTTCCACTCCTATATGTAAAACCAAGTCCAATGTTGTTTCAGGGAAAAAGGTAGTACTTGTTCCGATACTCAGGGCAGGGCTGGGTATGGTTGACGGTATACTTAAGCTGATACCCTCCGCCAGAGTGGGACATATTGGTTTATACCGGGACGAAAATACTCTCCAGCCTGTATCTTATTATTTTAAAATTCCTTCCAGCTCTGAGGACAGGGAATTTATACTGATAGATCCCATGCTGGCAACAGGTGGATCTGCAGCAGCTGCAGTAAACATGCTAAAAGATTCTGGAGTAAAGAATATAAAGTTTATGTGTCTGATTGCTGCACCTGAAGGGATGGAAAGATTATGCAGAACTCATCCTGATATTAAAGTTTATGCGGCCGGTTTGGACGAACAGCTTAATGAATTCGGTTATATTGTCCCCGGGCTTGGGGATGCAGGTGACAGACTGTTTGGCACAAAATAGCTTTTGTAAACTTAGAAGTTTACTTGCTGTTGACATTTGATACCGTTGGTAATATTTTTAACATCAAATACTTTTATTGAGGTGCAGAAATGAGTTTTCAAAAAAAAGACAAATACAATGTAGCGATTGCCGGTGCTACAGGTGCTGTGGGCGAAACTTTTTTGAATATATTATCCGAAAGGAAGTTTCCCATTGATAACCTGAAACTGCTGGCCTCTTCCAGGAGTGCCGGAAAGAAAATTATGTACGAAGGCAGGGAGTATGAAGTAGAGGAGATGACTCACGATTCCTTTAATGATGTTGACATAGCCCTCTTTTCTGCAGGTGGAGACAGAAGTAAAGAATTTGCTCCTTCTGCAGCCAAAGCCGGAGCTGTGGTTATAGACAACAGCTCTGCCTTCAGAATGGATAAAGATGTACCTTTGGTTGTTCCTGAGGTTAATCCGGATGATGCTTTTAAACATAATGGAATTATTGCCAATCCCAACTGCACTACAATCATAATGGTTGTTGCTCTTAAACCGATTTATGATTACAGCAAAATCAAAAGAGTGGTGGTTTCTTCTTATCAATCGGCATCAGGAGCCGGTGCACAGGGAATGTATGAACTGGAAGAACAGGCAAAAGCCTGGGCAAAAGGTGAAAAATTGAACGTTGAAAACTTTCAGTACCAGTTGCTGTTTAATGTTATTCCGCATGTTGATAAATTTATGGAAAATGGCTATACAAAAGAAGAAATGAAAATGTATAATGAGACAAAAAAGATTATGGGAGATGAACATCTTGAGGTTAGTGCCACATGTGTAAGAGTTCCGGTTTTAACAGCTCATTCCGAAGCTATTTTTGTAGAAACAGAAGATAAAATTACTGTTGATAAAGCAAAAGATCTCTTTGCCGGGGCAAAGGGATTGCAGGTTTTGGACAATCCCATGAAGAATGAATATCCCATGCCCCTTTATGCTGCCGGCAAGGATGACTGCTATGTTGGAAGGATTAGAGAGGATATTTCCACGGAAAATGCTTTAAGCTTTTGGGTATGCGGCGATCAGCTGAGAAAAGGGGCTGCTCTTAATGCGGTGCAGATTGCAGAGTTATTAATAAGCTAATTTTACTGCATAATTGTACACACTCTGTCTCTCCCCCTAAAGTAGGGGGAGAGATTAACTCCACTTAAATATTAAGTGCTATGTTTACTCAATCTTTCACGCACTTGACGCTTTAAATGTATGTGGGGAATTTTTTACCATATGAAGCAATATAACAAATATGCAGTTGTTTTTATTTTTTTTAAAGGAGCCGTTATGATTGTTATTACCGGCGCAGCAGGCTTTATAGGAAGTGTTGTCCTTAAATATTTTAACGACAAGGGTTACAAAGATATTCTTGCCATTGACAAACTAGGTGATAAAGCCAAATGGAAAAATATTACAAATAAAAGATTTGCCGATTTTGGTAACAGAGATGACTTTATAAATGCATTATATGATTATCATAGTATAAATGCTATTATTCATATGGGTGCATGTACCGACACCTCTGAATTTGATTTAGATTATTTGATGTCAACAAATTTTGAATACAGTAAAAAACTTTTTCTGTACGCAAAAGACCGAAAAATTCCTTTTCTGTACGCAAGCAGTGCAGCAACTTACGGTGCCGGTGAGCATGGCTACAGTGACAAAATGAATGATATTTATCAGCTTACCCCTTTGAACCCTTACGGTTTTTCCAAGCAACTGTTTGACCAATGGGTGGTGAATCAAAGTAAAACACCTCCATATTGGGCAGGATTTAAGTTTTTTAATGTTTACGGGCCTAATGAATATCATAAGGGGAGAATGGCAAGTGTTATTTTTCATTTTTTCAATCAAATCAGAGAAAACGGTGAAGTTAAACTTTTCAAATCTTATCTTGATAATTACGAGCACGGTGAGCAGAAAAGGGATTTTGTTTATGTGAAAGATGTGGCTAAGATGATATACTACTTTTTTGAAAACAGAATGGAAAGTGGTTTTTTTAATGTCGGCACAGGTAGAGCCAGGAGTTTTAATGACCTTGCTATGAATGTTATTGCTAACGTTAACAGCGATGCCAATATAAAATACATAGATATGCCCTCTGATATTAAAGACAAGTATCAATATTTTACCGAAGCAGAAATGACTAAGGTAAGGGATGTTGGATATAAAGAAAAATTTTATAGTCTTGAAGATGGCATCAGGGAATATGTAAACGAATTTTTGATGAAAAATTATAAAATTTTTTAAATTTCATAAAAAGGCTACTATTTTTTTCTCAGCTATCGCTTAAAAATCTATATTTTTCACATATTTATAATCCTTGAAAAAATCTATTGACATCATATTTTTTTTTACGTATATAACGTCGAATTTTGATATTTTATGAAAAAAAATGTAAAATATGTCAAAATTTAACAATTTTTTCAGAAGGGGGCTAAAATGCAGGCTCTGGGGAAACACATATTAGTGGAATTTTATGGCTGTAATTCGGAAAAGTTAAAGGATTCAAATATGCTTCAACAGGAATTTGAAAATGCCGCAAATATAAGTGGTGCGACTGTAGTGGACAGTACGTTTCATACTTTTAGCCCCTATGGAGTAAGTGGTGTAGTGGTAATTGCGGAATCTCATCTAACAATACACACCTGGCCGGAATATGGCTATGCCGCAGTTGACCTTTTCACATGCGGTGATACGGTGGATCCATGGGCTGCTTTTGATTATCTTAAAAGGATTCTGCAGTCTCAGCATACGTCTACAATTGAAATGAAACGTGGACAGCTCAATGATATAGAAGGAGAACTAAGGCACAAGCCTGCGTGTGCTTAGTTGTTTATGAGGTGAAAAATGATATTTAAAACCCCTACAAAACATTTTTACGTTTCCGGTACATCCGAAGGCTACACTATGCTTAACGCTTTTGACGGTGCACTTCTGAATGCCGGTATCGGAAATACAAATTTGGTTAAGATGAGTAGTATTGTCCCTCCATATTGCCGTCTGGTGGACAGAATAGATTTGCCTCAGGGAGCTTTGGTACCCATAGCCTATGCTTCAATAGCTCAGGCAGAGCCCGGAGTTACTATATCGGCTGCTGTAGCCGTGGCATATCCTGAGGATGAGTCTCAGGCAGGACTTATCATGGAATACTCCGCTCCTGCAAGAAAAGATATTGTGGAAAAGCATGTTAGGGCTATGGCTGAAAAAGGACTTGAAAAGCGACATTTGAAAATTAAGGAAATTAAAACTGTAGCAATACAAACTACTGTAGAAAGTATTGGAGCTGCTTTTGCGGCAGTCGTGTTGTGGGATTAAGTGGATACTGTTATAAATTTTGATCAGGAGTTGCTGTATGAATTTATGGTTTACAGAGCTATATGAGAATGATTCAGGATTTGCTGTAAAAATAAAAGAGACTTTGTTCAGTGGTAAAAGTGAATATCAAAAACTTGATATTCTCCAAACGGAGCAGTTGGGAAAAATGATGGTGCTCGACGGTCTGGTGATGTTGACAGAAGCCAATGAGTTTTCATATCATGAAATGATTGCACATGTCCCACTGATTGCACACCCCAACCCCGAGAGAGTTCTGGTAATCGGAGGAGGCGATGGCGGGACTGCCAGAGAGGTCTTAAAGCATGAAATTGTGAAAGAATGTGTAATGGTGGAAATTGATGAGCTTGTGGTGGAAAAGTCGAAAGAGTTTTTCCCTGAAATAGCTTCAGCTTTTGATAATCCAAAACTGAACCTGATTATTGACGACGGTTTTAAATATATTGAAGATAACAAAAATGCTTTTGATGTTATTATTATAGATTCAACAGATCCAATCGGGCCGGCCGAACCGTTATTTAGTTCCAGGTTCTACAAAAATGTCAATGAATGTTTAAAAACTGATGGTATAATGTCTGCCCAATCAGAAAGTCCGTATCTTTATAAAAAGATAATTAAGCTGATGTATGCAAATATAAAAAGTGCGTTTCCCATTGTGAAAATGTATACCGGATTTGTTCCTTTTTATCCCACAGGTATGTGGAGTTTTGCTTTTGGATCCAAGAAATACACTTATCAGGAAAAACCACGTATTGAAGATATAGATAAATTGGAAAACCTAAACTATTTTAATAGAAAAATATACTATTCTGCTTTTGATTTGCCGAATTTTGCAAAGGATTTGGTTAAATGAAAACCATTTCCAATGCTTTTATTTCCTGTAATAAGGATTTTGATAATTCTGAAATTGTCATTTTCGGAGTGCCTTATGACGGAACCAGCAGCTTCAGGCCTGGCTCAAGGTTTGCCCCTGACCGAATAAGAGAGGCGTCCTACGGTCTCGAAACGTATAGCCCTGAATATCGATGTGATTTAGAAAACTTTAAAATCACTGATGTGGGGAATATCGATATCCCGTTCGGAGATAAAAAACAAGTTTTTGAAATAACAGAGTCTTTTACAGCTAACTTGCTTAAATATAATAAGAGAACACTCACTCTTGGTGGTGAACATTTAATTTCTTTGCCAGTATTAAAATCTGTTTTTGAAAAATTCAATGATTTAAAGGTTATACATATCGATGCACACGCCGACTTGCGCAAAGATTATCTTAACGAAAAATATTCACATGCTACAGTCATGCATTGTATAGGAGAGCTTATAGGTTTTGAAAATATCTTTCATTATGGTATACGAAGCGGTACAGAGTATGAGTTTTCTTTAATGGATTATTATAAAAATCTTAATCGTTCTTTTGATTATTTGAAAGAAAAAATTTCAGGTTCTAATGTATATATTACGCTGGATTTGGATGTGCTCGATCCTTCAGTATTGCCTGGTACGGGTACACCGGAGCCAGGGGGATACGGATTCAATGAGCTCTGTGTGTTATTAAAATTTATTAACGAACTTAATATTAATATTGTTGGTGTGGATGTTGTGGAATTATCACCGGACTATGATTGCTCTGGGGTTTCCAGTATTGTTGCCGCTAAAATTGTCAGGGAACTGCTATTCTGTATATTATTAACTTAGAAAACTATCAACACATTTAAGATAACTACAGTTAATTTCCGGTTATCTGCAAAATCTATTTGAAATCTATCTTTTATTAGGCTATATAAATAATATCAAAAAAGAGGCGCTACTTTTTTATCACAGAAAACTAGGAGGTAATTGTGAACAAGAAAGAATTGATTGAAAAGATGGCTGGTAACGCTGGTCTTACAAAGACCGATGCAGAAAAAGCTCTGAAAGCCTTTGAAGAATCTGTTGTTGATGCTTTGAAAAAAAATGACAAGGTCACACTTGTAGGTTTCGGAACATTTTCTGTATCTGAAAGAAAAGCCAGAAAGGGAAGGAATCCCCAAACCGGTGAGGAAATATCTATTCCCGCCAAAAAATCACCAAAATTCACACCCGGTAAATTATTCAAAGATTCTGTAAAGTAAATATGTATAAAGTGCCCCGAGAGGGGCATTTTTGCTAACAGAACCTCCTTGTTTACTGTTTTATTTAAACTATTCAATTGTATTCTTTTGCAAATGATATTTTAAGTCAACTCAGCAGAAACGCAGAAATTATTAGCATATAGTTGGAGATCCCTCGGTTTCGCTCGAGGTGACAAATTGTTGAGTTTTGTCATCGTATATTAAGAAAGTAGGGAAAATTATTTAACAAGGTATTAAAAAGTTGTATAAGGTTAAAAACTGTGGTGGTGAAACTGCCAGGATTGACTGGGTATGCCCGCCGGAATAGTTTTTGATCTCCTTGTAAAAAGTTAAATAATATTTGACTTAAAATCTTAACTTTGATATTAACTTAAAAATCAAAATTATTAATAATTAAAATAAATGGAGTGCCATATGATTTGGAATGATGAATTTGAAACACTTCCTTCAGAGGCTTTGGAAGCTTTACAACTAAAACGTTTAAAAAATATTGTGGAAAAGGTATACGCAACAGTTCCTTTTTACAAATCCAAATTTAAGGAATTCGGTGTCACTCCCGATGATATAAAATCTCTTGCTGATTTAAAAAAACTCCCGTTTACTACCAAGCAGGATTTAAGAGATAACTATCCTTTTGGTATGTTTGCAGTACCTAAGGAGCAAGTTGTGAGGATCCATGCTTCCAGCGGAACTACAGGCAAACCTACTGTTGTGGGTTATACAAAAAGGGATATTGGACATTGGGCAGAAATTATGGCCCGTACTTTTTCAGCTGCAGGGATAAAGAAAGGTGATGTTTTGCAGAATGCTTATGGATACGGACTTTTTACAGGTGGCTTGGGAGCACACTACGGTGCAGAATTAATAGGAGCATCTGTTATCCCTATATCCGGTGGAAATTCTAAAAAACAAATAATGATAATGAATGACTTTGGTACAACTGCTGTATCCTGCACACCATCATACGCATTGAATCTCTATGAAGTGGCCCAGGAAGAAGGAATAAATCTGAAAGATTTGCCGGTAAAAGTGGGTGTTTTTGGCGCAGAGCCCTGGACAGATAAGATGCGCAGGGAAATAGAGAATAAATGGAACATAGATGCATTGGATATTTACGGCCTGAGCGAAGTTACAGGGCCCGGTGTCGCTTTTGAGTGTCTTGAAGAAAAAAATGGATTGCATGTAAATGAAGATCATTTTATTGTGGAAGTTATAGATCCGGACACGGGTGAGGTTAAGCCGTATGGTGAAGAAGGTGAACTTGTTTTCACTACAATAACCAAGGAAGCTATTCCTATAATAAGATACAGAACTAGGGATATTTCCAGAATCCTGAAACAGCCTTGTGTTTGCGGGCGTACTTTTGCCAGAATAGAAAAAGTCACAGGACGTACAGATGATATGCTTATCATACGCGGTGTTAATGTATTTCCATCCCAAATTGAATCCATCATTATGGAAACAAAAGGAACACTCCCGCACTATCAACTCATTGTGGATCGGGTGAATAATCTGGATACACTGGAAATATGGATTGAAGTCGCCGAAGAGTTTTTTTCCGATGAAATTAAAGTTTTACAGGAATTTGCCAAAACTCTGGAGAAAAATTTTAAAGATATAATAGGTATTACTGCCAAGGTTAAGCTGGTTGAACCAAAAACTCTGGAAAGAAGCGCTGGAAAAGCACAAAGAGTTATTGATAAAAGAAAAAAGTAACAGGAGGAAGCAATGAAAATCAAACAGATTTCCGTTTTCATAGAAAATATGTCAGGTAGGCTATATGATGTCACAGATCTTCTCGGAAAAAACAATATTAACATAAGAGCGCTTTCTCTGGCGGATACTTCTGATTTCGGCATATTAAGGTTAATAGTTAATGAACCTGAGAAAGCATATGATTTACTCAAGTCTCATGAATTCACTGTTGGTAGAACAGATGTAATTGCTGTGGAAGTTCCGGATGTTCCCGGGGGACTTTCCGGGGTGCTTAAAGTCCTGGGTGATTCCAATGTAAATGTTGAATATATGTATGCTTTTGTTGAAATGAGCGGTGATTGTGCTGTCATGATATTTCGCTTTGATGAAACGGACAAAGCGGTTGAAGTTCTTAATAAAGCAGGATTTACCACGTTGAAAGGTGAAAAGATATACGGGCTATAAAATTCTTTAGCTTGTTTTATCGTTTTTTTTATTTCACTTTTGTTAATATATTTCAGGGGGTTGATATGAAGAAATTGTTATTGATTGGTATGCTGCTGATTTTTGCTACGGGCAGCTCTTTTGCCGAATACCGATTGGGGGCGCTTTTTTCCACCACCGGTCCTGCTTCCTTCCTGGGGATGCCTGAAAAACAAACACTGGAAATGCTTGTCGAAAAAACAAATAAAAATGGCGGAATCAATGGTGAAAAGATTGAGCTGTTTATGTATGACACCAGAGGGGTGGATGCTGAAGCCCGTAAAAAGTTTATCAGGCTTGTTAAAAGGGACAACGTAAATGCTGTAATCGGACCTACACGAAGCGGTTCTACTCTTGCTATAAAAGATTTAGCTGAAAAATTTCAAGTTCCTTTACTATCTTGCGCATCCAGTGACAAAATTATAAATCCGTTAAACAAGTACGTCTTTAAGGTTGCACCATCAGATAAACATGCCGTAAGAAAAATATACTTTTATCTTAAAACAAAAGGTATGGAAAACATTGCAATACTCACCGCACAAAATGGTTTTGGTGACTCTGGGAGGGATGCTTTATTATCTGAAGCAGAAAAGATGGGTTTAAATATTGTAGCTGATGAAAAATTCAGGGACAATGACAGGGATATGACGTCACAGTTGACAAAAATATCCGAAAGAAATCCTGATGCCGTAATTTGCTGGGGTGTAGGACCTGCTCCGGCAATAGTGGCTAAGAATTTTAAGCAGTTGCAGATTGAGGCGGAATTAATAATGAGTCATGGTGTGGCTTCCAAAAAATTTATTGAATTGGCCGGTGATGCTGCTGAAGGCATCATTTTACCTGCCGGTAGGCTGCTTGTTGCTGAAAAACTGCCGGATTCAAGTAAATTTAAAAGCATGCTTGTTGACTATAAAAATGAGTATGAGAGCACATTCGGCGAATCTGTATCCACGTTCGGCGGTCATGCTTATGACGCTTTTATGATAATCAAAAAAGCTTTACTCACTGCGGGTAAAGATAAGGAAAAACTGATAAAGTCAATGGAGGAAATAACAGATTATATCGGAACTTACGGTATTTTTAACTTTTCTAAAAAAGATCATAATGGCCTTGATAAAGATGCATTTATTCTTATTGAAATAAGAAATGGTGACTGGGAGTTACTTGAAAGTTAAGCGTAATTTAAAAATGGTAATAATGTATGAAAAGCTATTGGAAATTATTTTGCACCTTTGTATGCTAAAGTAAGACTGGGAGCTTATTGATTAATGCAGTTTATTTATTCTGGGATAACCAGTGGTAGCATTTTTGCTTTGGTTGCCTTAGGGTTTAATATTATTTATAATACGACGGGAATTATCAATTTTGCCCAGGGTGAGTTTGTCATGATAGGCGGGATGCTTATATATACATTGCTTTCTATATATGGCATCCCTCTTTTTATGGCGGTACCTGTAGCACTTTTGCTTGCTTTAATTATTGGCATATTATTTGACAAAATTTTTATCAAATTAGTAAAAGTACCTAATGAAATCAACCTTATCACTGTCACGATAGCTGCTGCTACAATAATACGTGGGTTGGCCATGGTGATATGGGGCAGAAACACATTAAATGTTTCTGGTTATATCCCTTATTCCGTAATTAGTTTCCCCGGTGGCAGTCTTACATCAAACAGTCTGCTTGTTATTGCTGTTTCACTTCTGACAGCCTTCTCTCTTTCTTTATTTTTCAAAAAATCTTCACTGGGTAAAGCTTTCAGAGCTTGTTATAATGACAAAATGGCTGCTTCGATCTGTGGTGTTGATGTGGGACATATACGTATGCTGGCTTTCGGTATCGCAGCTTTTTTAGGTGTAGTTGCCGGTATTGTTACTGCACCTATAACATATGTAACATATACAGATGGAGTCATGGTTGGATTGAAAGGGTTTGCCGCAGCTATTTTAGGTGGGCTTGGTAATTTTTGGGGAGGCGTTGCAGGCGGATTGCTCCTGGGTATATTTGAAGGTTTTTTTGCCTCTATTTTACCTTCGGGATACAAAGATGCTTTTGCATTTCTTATCATTCTTTTTGTTCTTTTCCTGAGGCCAATGGGGCTTTTTGGCAAAAAGAAGGCTGAAAGATTATGAAAAAAATAAACTACCTGTTTTTATTTACAATACTATTGATACTTGTATTAACTAAGTTACTGATAAAAAATGAATATTATTTGAGTATTGTCATTTTTGGTTTATTTAATGCTATCAATGCGTCATGCTTTAATATACTTTTGGGATATACGGGAATTATTTCTTTAGGGCAGGGGGCTTTTTATGGAATAGGTGCTTATTGCGCCGTCATAACAGCTGCCTCTTATGGTATTTCTCCATCTATTGCTATTTTGATGGCAAGTTTTTTCAGTGGTATTTTGGCTTTTGTTGTTGGCTATCCCACATTGAGATTGCACGGACATTATCTGGCTATGGCTACATTAGGCTTTGGTATGATAATATATGTTTTTATGAATGAAATGGCGTTTCTTACAGGAGGGCCTTCGGGGTTTCTTGATATTAACAAGTTTACTTTATTGGGAATGAGTATTTACGGTGAAAGCGAATTTTATATTTTTGTGGCTTCAATGTTTTTTGTTTTTGTGGTTATGTTTGAATTGTTTGATAAATCTTTTTTGGCTTACAAACTAAAGTTTATTAAAGAATCGGAATTTGCCTCCAAATCATTTGGTATCAATATATTTCGCACAAAACTTTTAACATTTTCACTTGTGGCTGCTATCACAGCTTTTAACGGTGGTGTTTATGCTTATTATGCAGGTTTTATAAGTCCTGTTTCTTTCAATTTTCACTATTCGATACAACTTCTAACCATGGCTATAGTGGGAGGTGTTGGTTCGGTTTCCGGTGGAATAGTCGGTGCAGCAATACTTACTGCACTGCCTGAATTCATGACTGCTATTGAGGATTACGAAATGGTACTTTACGGTTTATTTCTCGCTGTAACTATTATTTTTCTACCGGAAGGTTTAAGCGGATTATTCAAAAAGATAGTGGGAAAAAATGCTTCAAATTAATCAGGTGAGTATTACTTTTGGTGGACTTAAAGCTCTTGAAAATGTCAGTTTTAAAGTACCTGATAACAGTATTACTGCTTTGATAGGCCCTAACGGGGCAGGCAAAACAACACTTTTTAATATAATTACCGGTTTTTTGAAAAACAATACAGGACAGATAGAATTTGAAAATGATGATATAACAAATTTGCCCCCTTATAAAATTTTTGAGAAAGGTATCGCCCGCACATTTCAAAATCTTAATGTAATAAAGGAACTTAGTTTGCCGGAAAATCTGTTACTTGGGATAATCGGCAAGGATAAGCCATCTGCACTCAAAAGTATGTTAAGGCTTAATTCATCATATTGGAATTCGGTAACTGAAAGAATTAATGAGTGTATGGTTCTTACAGGTATACAGGAATGGCAAAACAAGAAGGTTAATGAAATGCCTTATGGTATTCTTAAAAACCTGGAAATGGCCAGAGCTATTTTAAGTTATCCGAAATTACTGCTGCTGGATGAGCCCGCTGCAGGTTTAAACAACAACGAAAAGGAGATTTTGATAGAACTTGTGACAAAACTTAAAAACCGGGGAATAACTATTTTTATGGTGGAACATGACATGAACTTTGTTTCTACTTTGGCGGATAATGTTGTATGTTTGAACTATGGACGGGTTATAGCCAAAGGGACGTATCAGGAAATAAGGAATAACTCTGAAGTGATTAAAGCCTATTTGGGTGATACTGATGCTTAGGATATCTTCATTAAGTGTATATTATGGTGCAGTTAGAGCTTTGAGTAATATCTCAATACATATAAAAAAAGGGGAATTTGTCTGTCTTATCGGCTCAAACGGTGCCGGGAAAACATCACTTTTGAATGGGCTGATGGGAATTGTGCCTGCTGATGCCGGAGAAGTTGTTTTTGATAATAATGATATATCCGGTTTGCCCACCAAAAAGAAAGTTAAGCTGGGATTGTGTCTGGTGCCTGAAGGCAGACGGGTTTTCCCAGATATGGATGTTTATGAGAATCTGGAAATGGGGGCATATCTTCAGTCTTTGAAAACCAAAAAAAGACAGTTAGAATTTGTTTTTGATTTGTTTCCTGTTCTTGAAGAAAGATCTAAACAGCTTGCTGGCATGCTTTCCGGTGGTGAGCAGCAAATGCTGGCTATTGGAAGAGCGCTTATGAGCAATCCAAAATTATTGTTGATGGATGAACCGTCGATGGGGCTGGCACCTATCATTGTAAAGGATGTATACAGTAAGCTAACACAATTAAAAGAAAGGGGGCTTACAATTTTCCTTGTTGAGCAAAATGCTTCCATTGCCTTAAAGTATGCAGACCGTGGATATGTTCTTGAAAACGGTAAAATTGTTCTCCAGGGAAATACCAGTCAATTGATTGATGATAATGAAATAAAAAGAGCTTATCTTGGTAAAGAGTATAAAGAAAAGTGGGAGAGGTGAGTTGATGATTCTTTGGCAAAAAGAGGAACAGACAATGCCTGTACAGGATTTGCAACAGCTACAGCTGGAACGACTTCAATCTACTGTTAACAGAGCTTATGAAAAGGTTGATTTTTATAAAAAACAACTGAAATCTTTAAATATAAATCCCGAAGAGTTAAAAACGCTCCGTGATATTTCAAGATTTCCTTTTACCACTAAACAGGATCTTAGAGATAATTATCCGTATGGTTTGTTTGCTGTACCCCTTAAGGATATTGTGCGGATACATTCTTCCAGTGGGACAACGGGAAAACCAACTGTAGTGGGGTATACCAAAAGAGACCTTGAAACATGGAAAAACCTTGTTGCAAGAATAATGGTTTCCGGTGGTGTTACCAAACAGGACATTGTTCATATTGCTTTTACTTACGGACTTTTTACCGGTGGTTTTGGACTGCATTACGGTGCCGAACACATCGGAGCCAGTGTTATCCCTGTTTCAAGTGGCAATACTAAAAGGCAACTGCTGATAATGCAGGATTACAGAAGTAGTGTTCTTGTTTGTACTCCATCATATGCACTACATATTGCAGAAATTATGTGTCGTGAAAACATTTCTTCTGGCGATATTCATTTAAAATTTGCCCTTTTGGGTAGTGAACCATGGGGGGAGAAAATCAGAGGAGAGGTGGAACGCCGTTTGGGTGTAATTGCCACTGACAATTACGGTCTTTCCGAAGTGATAGGTCCTGGGGTTTCAGGGGAATGTTTGGCAAAAAACGGTTTACATATAAATGAAGACCATTTTTTCCCTGAAATTATTAATCCCGATACTGGAGAAGTTCTGCCGGAAGGGGAAAAAGGAGAACTTGTGCTAACTACACTTACCAAGGAAGCCATGCCTCTTATCAGATACAGAACGAGGGATATAACAAGACTTTACAGGGACAAATGTCCTTGTGGGTCAACTTTTATTAAAATGGAAAAGACTTCGGGCAGAACAGACGATATGCTTATAATAAACGGTGTCAATGTCTTCCCCTCCCAAGTTGAAGAAGTACTTCAGGAATTTGATCATGCAACGCCCCACTATATGATTTTCATCAAAAAGAAAGGGCACCTTGATTTGATGGAAATAAATGTTGAAATTTCCGAACATTTGTTTTTTGACGAAATGAAAAAACAAAGGGAATTGCTGGAAAATCTTACCGAAAGAATGTATACAGTTTTAGGAATCAAACCCAAATTAAAACTTGTGGAGCCCAGAACAATAGACCGGTTTGAAGGTAAAGCGAAACGGGTTGTTGACGAAAGACATGAGTAGAAAAGATTCTTTGGAAGATATAGTAAATTTCTTTTTTGAAGCGGGTATTTTTGAAAAAATTCCAAGAAGCGGGGATGCTTTTCTGGGAGCTGCCCCCCAGTATTTATCTTCACACATTTTCAGAACGACAGTAATTGGCTTTTGTATGGCAAATATGGCAGGTGCAGATGTGTCAAAAGTAACTTTTATGTGTCTTTTTCATGATATAGAAGAGTCAAGGACAGGAGACTTAAACTATTTGCACCAAAGATATGTAAACTCAGATGATGCGAAAGCTTTACATGATATTACCAAAACGTTACCTTTCGGGGATTTTTTAAATACTTTTATGAAGGAGTATGAAGATCAAATTTCCGAAGAATCTCGTATTGCAAAAGATGCTGATACGCTGGAACTAATACTACATTTAAAAGAAGAACTTGATAAAGGAAACAGCCAGGCTGCCAACTGGCTGAAGTTTGCTGAAAAAAGGTTGAAAACTTCCCTTGGTAAAGATATCCTAAAAAAAATTGTAGATGTAAAATATTATAACTGGTGGTACAGGCTTAGTGATGAATGGGAAAACGGAAACAAAAACTGGTAACAGAGCAGTCCCGGGTATTATATACACTTTTATTACCTCAATTAAACTGATCTTTTTTAATGAAAGGGTGCTTATAAGAGTATTTCTGGATAAGAGGCTCACATATAATCTCATTACAATCTTTATTATTATGTTCGCTCTACCGTTTAAGACATTCTCTTCCGGGGAAATTATTTTCATGACCCCGGGGAAAATGGTGGAAAGTATCCTGATTACACTGATATTTATATCTGTTCTTTATGTGTTGATTCCCAAGAAAAAGATGCCTTTTGTTGCATTTTTCAGGTTATTTCTTGCTTTTGAAGTTGTCGATGTTTTTGCTGTAGCAACGTTGTTTATGGAAAAAAACACTTTGATGGTATATACCGCAATTATTCTGGGATGGTATCTCAGTTTGGCTGTAGTAGCTGTTTCGAAACTTTGCAAACTCGAATATCCGATAAGTTTTGGTTATGTTTTTTTTGCATTTATATTTGCCAACTTTGTCCCTGTACTTTTCAGTGGGTATTAGTGACGCCAGAATATTTTTTCAATGAAACGATCAAATAAACGGTTTATAAGTGCAAATATAAATGTCAATAATATGAAAGGTTTAGGTAGATACTTGCAAAAAAATACATAAGATACCTTTCCAGCTTGGTAAATATTGGAAAAATAATCTAAAAATATTACCAAAAATTTATTATTTTTCATTAGGAGTATTATTTATATCTTCAATTGCTGTGTATACTTCAGCCGGTATATCTATTTTTGAAGGATTTACAGGTCCTATAACATTTTTCTGTAGAATACTTTTTTTAGATGTATCCAGCAGATAAGGCGGGATATCTGCTCCTTTGGAATTTTTAAAAACAATCACGACAGGTTTCAGCGGATCTTTATCAACATTGGCAATCATTGCAAGCTCATTTGAGTTTAACAGAACGACTGTACCCACAGGATAAATGCCAACGTTAGCCACAAAAAATTCAAAGACTTTTTTATTTATATGTGAATCAGCCCATTTGAACATTAACTTTAAGGCGGACGGTGGTTCCATCCTTTTGTGATAAACTCTGTTACTTGTTATTGCATCATAAATATCAACAACAGCTCCTATTTTACCAAAAAGTGTTATCTCTTCATCTTTCAATCCTTTTGGATATCCACTTCCGTCATACCGTTCATGGTGTTCCACAACTATGCTTAGCTGATCTTTGTTGAAACCGTTTTTCAGTAGGTAATCATACCCGAGCATTACATGATCCTTCATCGTCTTAAACTCTTCTTCGGTGAGTTTTCCGGGCTTATTCAAAATCTTGGGGGGCACCAGCATCTTGCCTACATCATGAAGCAATCCGCTTACAGCAAGTGTTTTAATGTCGTTTGCTCCCAACCCCATATGTTTTGCAAGAGAAGTAGCAAAAACACTTACGTTCATGGAATGTTGAAACGTATAGTCATCGTAACTCCTAAGTTTTGCTATACTTGCCATAACACCTTTGTTTTTTAGTGTTAAATCCACCAGCTTGTCTGCCACATGTTTTACTGCGCCGTTGTTAAACAGTTTGCCGGCTCTAACATCTTCCATTACATTATGGACAATACTGATAGATTGTTGATAGATTTCTTTTGAGGTTTTGTAGTCATCCAAATCTATATTGAAGTCATTTGTAACTTTCTCAGCAATTTCTTCTATCTGTTCTTTTCTTTCTTCAACCGCTTCTCTGATAACAGTATTTGCTTTTTTTTCAAGATATACGTGTTTTATTCCGTTTCTTTTTAATTTATCTATGGTATTTTTGTCTTTGATTACAAATTTATGTTTAATAAAAGGTGTGTCCAGCCATTTAGCATCCAGCTTTATGACATAGTCACCGACTTTCAAATCATCTACATGAACTTTTTGCATTTATTACCCTTTTGTATTGATTTAATTCATTTTATCAGTATTGCAATGATTGTACAATATTTTTTCAGACATTGTTTTATTGTTTTGCATGCAAAAAATATTTTTTAATTTATAATGAGTTACAAACATACTGACCATTTTTATTTTGATGATATTTATATGCAAGAGCATTTATACAATATTTGAATACTTATAAAGTTTGTTTAGAAATATTTCGGAATAGACTGTTGATGAAGAAAAAATCAAGCTGCAAATCATATTTATTGTGACGCGTGGTTTATGATTATGTATCTCTTCTAAAAAGGAGGTAATTGTATAAATCTAATGATATTTGCTTTTATTATTGGAGGGCGCAAAAATAAATATAGATTGACAGTGTAGGGACAATCTGCTAATAACCTTTCATGGATTTCGACATTAATTCAATTTTGAGAGAGCTTTCTATTGCTGCAGTGCCTTTTCTTTTGGCTATCACTGTACATGAAGCATCACATGGCTTTGCGGCATACATGCTGGGGGATGATACAGCAAAAAGAGCAGGGCGGTTAACACTTAATCCACTTAAACATATTGATATTCTCGGCTTGCTTGTACTGTTTGTTACACGTCTTTTTGGATGGGCAAAACCTGTGCCTGTTAACTTTGCAAATCTCAATAATAAAAAATATGGACCTGCAATAGTTTCTGCTGCAGGACCTGGTGCCAATTTTCTAATGGCCATAATTTCATCTTTTGTGTACCATATTATCATAAATATAAGTGCCAGTCCGGAAATATCAAAAAGTATTCTGACGCCACTTGTATATATGGCTCTTTATTCCATCCAAATAAACATTGCTCTGGGTATTTTCAATCTCATACCTATTCCTCCTCTTGATGGGGGGAGAATTCTTCAGGCTTTTTTGCCTTTAAATGCCGCTTACAAATTTTCAAGAATAGAGCAATATGGTTTTATTATAATAATTTTACTTTTAATGACAAATGTGGTGGGAAAAGTTATATTTCCCGTAATCAGGGTTTTTGTTACACTTTTAACCTAATGAGGAGTTTTGATGACAAAAGTACTGAGTGGAATGAGACCTACAGGTAAACTTCATATCGGGCACTATTTCGGTGCATTGGAAAATTGGGTTCAGCTGCAGGAAAAATATGAATGTTTTTATTTTATAGCTGATTGGCATGCATTGACAACAGGCTATGAAACACCCCCAGATTTCAAATTATTTCGAAGGGAAATGCTTCTGGACTGGTTGGCTGTCGGGCTTGACCCGGAGAAAAGTACACTATTTATTCAGTCTAAAAATCTTGCCCATGCAGAGCTGTTCCTTTTGCTCAATATGATAACACCTGTTGGGTGGTTAGAGCGTTGCCCTACATATAAGGAAATGAAAGAGGAATTAAGTGACAAGGATTTATCCAATATCGGTTTTCTTAGTTATCCTGTTTTGCAGACAGCTGATATTGTAGTGTATGATGCGAAATATGTACCCGTTGGTAAAGATCAGGTACCTCACCTGGAAATAAGCCGTGAAATTGTAAGGAGATTTAATCATCTGTATGGCAGCAATGTATTTATTGAGCCTGAGGCAATGTTAACCAAAACTTCCAAAGTACCCGGAACTGACGGTAGAAAAATGAGCAAGTCTTATAATAATACCATACTGTTGTCAGAAGATATGGCTTCTGTTGAAAAGAAAATAAGGCAAATGAAAACGGATACAAACAGAAAGAGAAAGACTGATCCAGGTGATCCGGCATTATGTCCGGTCTTTGATTATCACAAGGTTTTTTCCAGCCAAGAGGAAAAAGAGGAAATAACAAAAGGGTGTAAAAGTGCCGGAATAGGTTGTATAGATTGCAAAAAAATACTTATCAAACATTTAGAAGAATTTCTTTCACCTATCCAGGAAAGACGAAACAACTATGATAAAGAAATAAATGATATTGAAGAGTTTCTTTCACATTCACAAAAATTTGCCGATGAGACTGCCGGAAAAAAGCTTGAAGAAGTGCGAAAAGCTATGAAAATATGAATGATTTGCTTGATGTAAAAACAGCTAATTTTGAAGGCCCTTTGGATTTGCTAATACATCTCATATATAAAAATGAGATGAATATTTATGATATTTCAATATCAACTATTGCTGATCAGTTTGTCGACACTTTGAGAAAAATGGAAAGTTTAGATATAGAAATTGCCGCTGAATTTATTAATATGGCATCATATCTGACCTATCTCAAATCTAAAATGCTTCTTCCGAAAACATCGACTTTTGAAGAGGATATGGATCCGGAAGAAGAAAAATTTCTTTTTACCCAGCGTATTATTGAGTATTCTTTTTATAAAGATGTAGCTTTAACCCTTAAAGAAAAAGAATTCTTCAGCAGCAGATATTTGTCAAGAAAAGACACATTATATTTACCCAAAGAAAATCTCTTTAGTGAAGATCCCATGAAACTTGTTCCTCTGTTTTTTGACCTGATAAACAAAAAAAAGGAAAACAATGTTGTTATTGAGCATGACAATGTGGATATTGAAGATTTAATCTGCCAAATGAAGGATTTTCTATTAAAAAGAGACAGCACCTTCTGGAGTGAAATAGTAAATGTATGCAACAGCCGAAAAGAGATAGTGAGCGCTTTATTTGCAATCCTTGAGTTAGTAAGATTAAAGACGATTACAGCAGTTCAAAACGAAAACTTTGGTGAAATTCTGGTAAAAAAATATGTATAATAAGGAAAAACAGCTGTTTTTTGCAGCACTTTTTTTATCAGGAAAACCTTTAGATCTCAGATTTTTAAGAAAGATTTTCGAGCCTATTAATATGGAAAACAGAATAGATGAATATATCGACGAATTTAATGCATTAAACCTGGGAATTAAAATCCGAAAAGTTGCCGAAGGTTATCAGATGGTTACGGATACATCTGTTTTTGATGAGCTTAGTGATTTTTTCGGAGAGAAAACAGAAAATTTGTCTAAAGCAGCTTTGGAGACTATAGCAATAATTGCCTACAGACAACCAGTGACAAAAATTGAAGTGGAAGAAATCAGAGGGGTAAATTCTTCCGGTATTATAAGGCAACTTCTGGATAAAAATCTGATAAGGGTTATGGGACGCAAGAATGTTGTTGGACGCCCACTGCTTTATTGTACTACAAAGTATTTTTTGGAATATTTTAACTTGAAAAGTCTCTCAGAGTTGCCTACTTTCAGAGAATGGCAGGAATTAAAACAAGACAATTGACAAGACTTAATAAATTTTTGGCGGCAAACACTTCACTATCCAGAAGAAAAGCTGATGAAGCTGTTTTATCAGGCAGGGTTAAAATAAACGAACTTTTAGTGGATTCTCCAGCTGTGTCTGTTGATCCTATTCACGACAAAATCTTTTTAGATGGAAAAGCTGTAAATATTGAGCAAAAATACTATATGCTTTTTTATAAACCTGTGGCTGTTCTGACTTCATATAAGAAAGATAACAATAAAAAATGTCTGAGTGATTTTGATTTTTTAGTTAAAAGAAAACCTGCATATTCCGGGAGGCTGGACTATAACAGTGAAGGTCTTATAATTTTAAGTAATGATGGAGATTTTTTACAAAAGCTTCAAAAACCGGCATTTAAAATACCAAAAGAATATACTGTTTTTACAGACAAGATGTTAGATTTTAAATGTATACAAAAATTGGAAAATGGAATCATAATGAATGGTATTAAGTATAAGCCGTGTAAAATTAATGTGTTGGGTGAGAAAAAATACCAAATTGTTTTATATGAAGGTAAAAACAGGCAAATAAGAAATATGATGAATTACTGCGGTACGCATGTAAAAAAGCTTATAAGAACAAAAATAGGAAATATTGGAATAGGCGACTTGGCACCAGGAAAATTTCGGTATTTAAGTAAAAATGAAATAAAGGGGTTGGTTAATGTACAAAGTAAAAGTAACAGATAGTTTTTCCTCAGCACACAATTTGCGGGAATATGAAGGAAACTGCGAAAATCTTCATGGGCACAACTGGAAAATTGAAGTTGCTTTAAAAAGTGAGTCATTGGATAATATCGGTATGCTGGTGGATTTTAGAGTTTTAAAGAAAGAAGTAAAAAAAATTATAAAAGAACTTGATCATACATATCTGAATGAACACATATATTTTAAAAACGTAAATCCCACCAGTGAAAATATGGCTAAATATGTTTACGATAGGCTAAAATATGTTTTTAATGATACAGTCGATTCTGTCACTGTATGGGAAAGCGAAAATTCTGCAGCTGAGTATTATGAATAAAGCTGGGTATGTAAAAGAAGTTTTCCTTTCGTTGCAGGGTGAGGGGAAATATGCCGGAGCCAGGCAGCTATTCGTCAGACTTTGTGGGTGTTCAGTAGGATGTGAAAACTGTGATACTGACTACTCTTTTTCTGACTTTTTTTTATTAAATAATGAAAAGGTTCATAATCCTGTATTTCCAGAAATTCTTTGCCAAAAAATATATGAAAATTTTGATATAAAAAGTGTTCATAGTGTTGCTATAACAGGTGGGGAACCCCTCGACCAGCTTGAATTTGTAAGGCATTTTTCAGAAAATTTAAAAAATTCGGGGGTTAATGTTTTTCTGGAAACCAGTGGTTTTTATCCGGAAAAATTACAAACTATTAAAAATGTTATTGATATCTTCAGTATTGATGTTAAAATTAATAGCTCATTTGGTATAACCTTTTCTGACAATTTAAAAAATTTCTTAAGTAATATTGACAGCAATCGTAGTTATGTTAAACTCGTAATATCTGAATGCGCAGATGAGGCTGAAATTTCTTCAGTGTTAAACTTGATTGGGAGATCTGGTATCAGGGAATTGTATCTTCAGCCTTTAAATAATTGTATAGATATCAGTAAACTGGAAAATATTATGCTAAGATTTTATAATTCCGGAATTAAAGCATTTTTTATGCCGCAGTTACATAAATTTTTGGAGATAAAATGAAGCTTTTTGCAAAAAATAAGCCCGACTCTTCAATAAGTAATGCTAAATCTTTGTATACCAAAGGCAACTATAAAAAAGCTCTTAAAATATGTAAAAATATCTTAGACGAAAAAGATTATGATTTCGAAGCTCAGAACCTGTTGGGGGATATTTACTATAAAATGGGAAATAAATCCAAAGCCTTGGAAATGTATAGAACTTTGGGAGAAAAACTTGAGCAGGACAAGTTTACAGAGCGGGCTATAGCTGTAACACGCAAAATAATCCGATTCTATCCCGAACAGTTTGATTTGTACAGAAAATTGTCTAAACTGTACCGAAAGAAAGGGTTGATTGCTGATCAGCTGAATATTCTCTATGAATTAAGTGATATTTATCATGAAAAAAATGAGAAAGATAAGTCTGTTGATATACTCAAGGAAATCGCAGAAATAGACAGAAACACTGCTGAAAACTATTACAAGATAATTTCCCGGTTTTGTGAGTATGGAAAAACTGAAGAGGTTTGTAAATATAGTTATTATGCCGCTAAACTTGCAAGTGAGCAAAACAAAAAGAATATTTTAAATAAAATAATGGATATTGCAATTGATAATAATTGTGACCTTACCAATATTGTTAAATATTCAGTAATGTACTTTAAGGACAATCCAGACAAACTGGACATTTTTAAGTCTTATGCTAAAGCTTACCTTTTAGAAAATTTTGATAGCAATTTTTTTGAAGATTTTATTGAGTTTTTTAACTACTCAGATGATCCTGACTTTTTTAACACATTGAAGGAAAAATACGGCAATATAACCATATATAAATATATCCTTGAAAATCTTCTGAACAATAATGAACTGGACAAAATACCTGGGTTGGTTGGTGAAATCATAGATATACCTGACTATAACTTTGATGCATCCATAATAGATGTTGTTCAGGCCGGATACTCAACGATAAACAGTACAGAAGTACTTGACTCTCTGGCAACACTGGCAGAAAAATGTGACACGAAAGACTTATCTATTGGTATTTATAAGCGAATGCGTGATCTTTATGAAGAAGATGGCAATACTGAAAAATCGGAAATGCTTACTCAATTTATTTCTGACTTAGAGAATTCCCCTGTATTAACTGATACAAGTACAGAGCTTTCTTCGGTGGAAATAAATCCTGCTGATGAAGATTTCGAAAGTGAAGAAGAAACCGACTTTTCCGGTTTGGAAGATTTGATAGAACACACCACTATAGAAGAAGATTCTGGCGATAGTAGTGATCCTCTTGCTTCTTTGGATACGGATATGGAAGATAGTTTTGATAATAATTTCTTCGAAGAAGACACTGAAAAACATAAAAACGCAGAATCTGATATCTCACCGGAGAATAATGAATTCTCTGATAATACTGTTGATAACAACCATGAAGAAGAAACTGATATAGAACTTGATTTAAGCGATCTGACTACTTCAGAAGAAGAAAAAAACCAGCCGGAACATATTGATGAAATGGACATAAATGACTTAGACTTCCAGCAGGATTCGGAAGAAAATGACATTTTACCAGATTTAGAATTAAATGATGAGTTTGATGAAAATAATGATGTTTTTTCCAGCGATGGAGATACTGTTAATAACAGTGACGAGGAATTTAATGATGGTTTTTCCAAAGCGATGGAGGAGCTTGAAATTGATGAAATAAACGAAGATGATATTTTTGATATAACAAACGAAACTGATGAAAATATTGATTCTTCTAAAAACTCCCGTGTAAAGGAGGTGGAGGAACTTATTTCATCAGGACACTACGATGCCGCCCAAAAAGAGCTCGACTTGCTACTGGAGGAAAAACCTGATGATGAAAAACTTAAGGATCTGGCTACCCAACTTATCCTTATAGAAGAAGATGATGAAATTAATGATAAATCAGACATTTCGAGAGAGAAGAAAGAAAATTTAAAATTTTTTGCAACAGAGTTTAGCAATATTGCAATTGCAATAAGAAAAAGTATTAATGAGAAAATTGACCCGGAAGATTACGAGGCTCACTATGATATGGCGATGGCATATATGGAAATGGAGCTTTACGAAGATGCTCTGGAGGAGCTGAAAAAAGCGGCAACCAGCGATAAACGTTATGAAAGTCTGTTTCTTATGGCAGAGTGTCACAAAAGAATGAAAGAATACCAGGAAGCTGTGAATTTGCATAAACTCATAGTTGTTGATTACTCTGAAACGGAAAAGGTACTTAATTCCCTTTATGAAATAGCAAATATTTATGAAATGAAGGGTAATTTTTCAACAGCTTTTAATTATTATAACAAAATATATGTTATTAATGAAAACTTCAGAGATGTAAAAGAAAAAATCAAAGATGTTTCACCTGAGGACTCTTATGATTTAAACTCTGACAAAAAAACAAAAGAATTTGGCATATCCAGTGCCAATGAAGAATATATCGACAACACTAACCACGCTAAAAAGAAAAAAAAGATTTCCTATTTGTAGTTTAATTTATGTTTTTTAGAGGAAGTTTATGGATTTATTGAATTTTTATGAAATAAACGAATTACCTTTCAATAACTCTCCGGATACAAAATATTTTTACAGCTCAAAGCAACATGAAGAGGCTTTATTACGACTTCGGTACCTGATACAGAACAAAAAAGGCTTAGGAGTGGTCACTGGTGGTATAGGAACAGGGAAAACAACGCTTGCCAGGTTGCTTTTTGATGAACTAGACAGTAAAAATTATGAGCCGGTTTTGATGGTAGTTGTCCATTCTGAAATAAATTCAGAGTGGATTCTGAGGAGAATCTGCAGTCAGCTTGATATAGAAAAAATTCCGAATGATAAGCCCGGAATGCTTTCTGCGTTGTTTCGACGTCTGAATGACTTGGATGAAAGTGGAAAAAAGGTAGTTATTTTAATTGACGAAGCCCAGATGTTGAAAAACAGAGATGTTATGGAAGAGATAAGAGGCATTTTAAATTTTGAGGACGAACGTGGGAAATTTTTAACTTTTATTCTCTTTGGTTTACCTGAAGTTGAAAGAAATCTGGCAATGGACGAACCGCTCAAACAAAGGGTTGCATTAAGGTACCAATTGAAACATCTGAGTTTTGAAGGCACAAAAAACTATATATTACACAGAATGAAAGTTTCAGGTGCTAAATATATATTTTTTTCGGAAGATTCTTTTGGTTTAATACATGAAGCGTCTAAAGGGATTCCTAGGGTAATCAATACTATCTGTGATAATGCTATGCTTGAGTCGTATCTGGTTAAAAACAAAGTCATTAGTAAAGAAATCATTCAGCGCGTTGTAAAAGACCTTAATTTGTGAGCCATCTGTGATTAAACGTATTGGTAAAAGAAAAAAAGTCATATTTTATGGAATATTGGCTTTTCTTCTTGTTCTTCTTAATTTTATTGCCAGCTCTAAATTGATTAATTCTGATTTTCCCTGGTATTCAAATATATCCATTTTTCTTTTGGTTAATATAAACATTATATTACTTCTTGTTCTTTTGATTGTTATTTTCAGAAATTTAGGCAAATTGTTCTTAGATCAAAAAAGAAATGTTTTTGGAACAAAACTGCAAAGTAAACTCGTTGTTTTTTCTATAGTGCTTACAGTTATCCCTGTACTGGTTGTTTTTACATTTTCCAATGCTATCATCAATAATTCTATAGATAAGTGGTTTAACGCTCAGGTTGAGCTTGCTCTTAAAAACTCTATTGATTTGATGCAAAGATATCAAAACCAGGTGGAGCAGGATATAATAGAGCAAACAAGTATATTATCAAAACTGATTACATCTAAAGGTTTTCTCCTTCGGAAAAATTACAATGAACTTACTGAGTTTGTAAGTTCATATATGAAAGATAACCGAATAGAAGGAATTGCAGTATACAATAATCAAAAAAATGAAATTGTCAGTCTAGATAAAAATATATATTTACCTGTAGTCGTGGGTAATATTGAAATAACCAAAGTTCTGGAGGGATCACAGGTTGCCCAGTACAAATTTTTTACCAATGACCAGATATATTGGGTGGGTCAACCAGTGGCGTCAAGTGTAAACAGCAATATTGTGCTTGGGGCACTTTTTGTTTACAAAACGGTACCTGCAACCCAGGCTGAAAAAGTAAGCAGAATACTGGAGTCATATGAAAATTACAGCCAGATAAGATTTTATTCAAAACCGATTGAAAATTCATATAAAATATTACTGATTATGATGACTCTTTTGGTGGTTTTTGCAGGGATATGGGGAAGTTTGCTGTTTGCCCGGAGGATAACCGATCCATTGGAAAAACTTACAACAGCATCCCACCAGGTATCTGAAGGTAACTTGGATGTTGTTCTTGAAAATGTAAGCAATGACGAAGTGGGATTTCTTGTGGAATCTTTTAATGATATGACACATAAACTTAAATTACATAACCAGGAGTTACAGCAAAAAAATGAAACCCTTTCTGAAATGTATGCACAGATTGCAAAAGATAACCAGTACATAGATACTATTTTTAAAAATGTAAAATCTTCTATCTTTCTTTTTGACAAAGGTCTTAATATCCTGAAAGTGAATAAAATTGGTGAAAAATTTGTTGACAAAAGCTATCATTTGAATAGCACAAAACTTAAAGAAGTATTGGAAAATTTTATGAACAGTGCGGAAAACTTTACCAGTTTCCAGATGGAACTACCTGTATCCCGGGATACAAGAACATATTCAATAACAATGTCAAAAATTCTGGATAATAACGAACTGGAAAATATAGTGTTGGTTCTGGACGATATTTCTGAGGTTGTAAGATTACAGAGAGTAAATATATGGAAAGAGATAGCAACAAGGATAGCTCATGAAATAAAAAATCCGCTTACGCCAATAAAATTGTCGGCAGAAAGAATGCTTAGAAAGGTTAGGGGGCTTGAAGACAGCGAACTGAAAGAAATGCTTCTGGAAAGTATGAATACGGTAATAAATGAAGCCAACGAACTGTACAATTTAGTAAACGAATTTAATAGCTTTGCTCGATTACCTGAGATAAAAAAAGAACGTTTTTATTTACGGAGTATGGTTGACGGGTTGATTTCCATGTACGGTCAATCTCACCCCAATATAATAATTTCTTCTAATATAGATGAAACGTTAGAAATAAATGCTGATAAACAGCAAATCAGAAGGTTGTTTTTGAATTTGATTAACAATTCCATTCAGGCTATTGGTAACCAAGGGAAAATAGATATCAAGGCATTTATAGAGGAAGACTGGGTTAAAATCATTTTCAGTGATAATGGCTCAGGGATAAGAAAAGAGGATATCGATAAAATTTTTATGCCTTATTTCAGTAAAAAGCCCGATGGAACAGGGCTGGGACTTTCTATTGTCAAAAAAATTATTGAAGAACATTCAGGAAACATTAAAATAGAAAGCGTAGAAAATGAATATACAACATTTTACATAAAAATACCAAAATAATTCTGAGGGAGATTATATGAGAATATTAATTATAGATGATGAAAAAAATATATGTACTACTATACAAAGTATTCTTGAAGATGAAGGTTATAGCTCTGAATATGCTCTTGATTTTAAAAATGGACTGAAAAAATTAAAAGAAAATATCTTTGATATTGTTTTTCTGGATATCTGGCTTCCGGATAAAGATGGTACGGAAGGACTCCAGGAAATCAAAAAATATTTTCCTGAAACAGAAGTTATAATAATCAGTGGACACGGAAATATTGAAAATGCTGTGGAAACAATCAAATACGGAGCATACGATTTTCTGGAAAAACCTTTGTCTCTTGAAAGAATTGTGCTTACTATAAATCAGTTAGAAGATAAACTTAAACTAAAATCTGATCTCAGGGAATATAAATTCAATTTGCTGAAAAAATATGAGCTAATAGGCTCAAGCGAACCAATTAAGCAATTACAATTAAAAATAGAAAAAATTGCACCTACAAATGCATGGGTACTTATAACAGGAGAAAACGGGACAGGCAAAGAACATGTTGCAAGACTCATACACCTGCTAAGTAAAAAATCAAACAATAAGTTTGTTGAAGTAAACTGCTCGGCTATACCAAGTGAACTAATGGAAAGTGAAATGTTTGGGTATGAGAAGGGGGCATTTACAGGAGCAACAAACAGAAGAATGGGAAAATTTGAAAGCGGCAATAATGGAACCATTTTTCTGGACGAGGTAGGTGACATGGATTTAAATCTTCAGGCAAAGCTTTTGAGAGTACTGGAAACAGGGGAATTCTCGAGAGTAGGCGGTAATGAAGTGATTAAATCTGATTTCAGACTGATATCCGCAACAAATAAAAATTTGGAAGAAGAAATAGAAAAAGGAAATTTTCGCGAAGACTTATATTACCGGATAAATGTTATCCCGATATATGTTCCACCGCTAAGAGAAAGAACAGATGACATCCCTTTGCTTGTGGATCATTTTATCAAGGAATCATGTCAGTTTAACGGAATAACACGAAAAAAAATAGACAATGAATTGATGCAGGTATTTCTTGAGTATAACTGGCCGGGTAACGTCAGGCAATTGAAAAACATTGTGGAAAGAATGGTGGTATTAACAGAAAGCGATGTGCTGACAGTAAAGGACGTACCAGATTTTATAATGTCAAATTTTTCAATCAATGAACAGCAAAGTATACCTAATGATTTTAATGGTAACAATTATAACGGTAACCTGAAAACAGCCAAAGAACGCTTTGAAAAATATTATATATTGAAAACTCTCCAAAATAAAAACTGGAATGTGTCAAAATCGGCAAAAAGTCTCGGACTGGAGAGAACATATTTACATAAAAAAATCAAAGATTACAACCTAGATCAGTTTCGCAGTAAAAACGCATATTAGAAGGTCATTTAACAGGGCGAGGAATGACAAGACCACAATTTGTCATTTCGACGAGTCGACGGATAGTCGGTGAGGAGAAATCTCTACTGTTATTTGGCAAAGAGACCTCTCGACTACGCTCGATGTGACAAAAAACTGTATAGCATCCGCCATAGACGGATAAATATAACTAAGAAGAACACTATCTTTGCCCTTTGATTTCCATATCAACTTAACATAATATATCTTATCGGACGTTATTGTTATTAGGTATGGGAAATCTATTGTCAAATTAACAAGCTCAGAGTAACTGTTTTTTAAAAAAATTTTAGGTCCGGAGAGTTCCCTTTAATTCGGTAAAATTACCAATTTCGTTTGCTTTGCAATATGTTGTAAGATCATCTATAATTGTACTTATTATTTCAGGATTCACAAAATTAGCAGTGCCAACCTGAACTGCTGATGCACCGGCTATAAAAAATTCTGCGACATCTTTATAGTTCATTATTCCGCCTATACCTATGATTGGTATATCCACTGCTTGATATAATTCATATACCATTCTTACCGCCACAGGTTTTATTGCCGGCCCGCTGAGACCTCCTGTAACGTTAGATAAATGTGGCCTGCGAGTGTTTATATTAATAGACATGCCAAGAAGCGTGTTAATAGCGCTGATGGCGTCAGCGCCGGCTGATTCAGCTGTTTTCCCAAATATTTTTATGTTTGATACATTTGGTGACAATTTTACTATCAACGGTTTATTACTTATGGATTTTTTTACCTTATTTACCACTTCAAATGTCATTTCAGGATTAGTACCAAAAGCAATACCGCCTTCTTTTATATTGGGACATGAAATGTTCATTTCCAGCATATCTACATCAGAACAATCTAATATTTTGGCTACTTCTGTATATTCTTCAACAGTTTTGCCCCAAAAATTTGCTATAATATTCGTATCGTATTTTTTTAATTCAGGTAGCTTTTCATCTAAAAATTTATTTACACCTATATTTTGTAATCCTATGGCATTAAGCATTCCGGCATGTGTTTCCATAATTCTTGGCATTGGATTACCTTTTTCTTCATTAAGTGATATTCCTTTTACCGATATACCCCCTAACATGCTGATATCTATTCTGTTTGTGAATTCCAGACCGTAGCCAAAGGTACCGCTTGCAGCAATTACAGGATTTTTAAATTTTATACCGCATATTTCTGTTTTCAGATTTTCCATTTTTACTCCTTACAAACGGTCTCCCATATGATTTCTTTCCCATTAAAAACAGGTCCTTCCACACAACATCGTTTTTGTGAATTACTATTGGGATCTGTCCCAATAGTGGAAATAATACATCCCAGGCAGGCACCAATACCACATGCCATTCTTTCCTCTAATGATACTTCGAATTCTATTTTTTCAATATCTATAATATCGTAAACTGCTTTCAGCATAGGTTTCGGCCCGCATGCAAATATTTTATCATAGTTATTAAATTTTAATGAGTTTTCAAATACTTCTGTAATAAAGCCTTTATGGCCAATACTTCCATCTTCCGTAGCAATTATTAAATTGTTTGAATATTCTTCAAATATATGTGTAAGAAGAATATCTTTTTCTTCAGCACCACCGTAAAAAACATCTACTTCGTTGTTTTCATGTAATATTTTGGAGAGAAAGGTCATTGGCGCTATCCCCACGCCTCCTCCTATTATTGCCACTTTCTTATCAGTTGTTAGGTTGAAACCTGTGCCAAGGGGCTCAGAAAAGCTCAGTTCAGTCTTTTTTTTGATTTTTGAAAGCAGTTTTGTGCCCTTGCCCACAATCATATATAATAGTGAAAATGTCCCTTTTTTTTCATTAATATCACATATTCCCAAAGGTCTTCTTAGTAAAGGATCATAAATATAATCATAAGGCTGTGGACGGATCATAAGGAATTGACCAGGAGCTGCATTTTGGGCAAACTCATCAGATTTTATGCATATAATGCCATATTTATCGTTGAGTATTTTATTTTCAAGTACAATTCCTTTCATTTCAGCCTCTTGGAGTTTATTTTTGCATTTCTTTATAGTATTCCTGTAATGACTTGGCAGTTAACCCTTGATTTCTATAAGCCTCAATTCCGCTTACTGATGCAATTGCTGCTTCTATAGTTGTAACATATGGAATATTATAACTTAGAATTGCTCTCCTTATGGAATGGGAATCTAGTCTTGATTTTTTCCCTTCCGGAACATTAATGACAAAATCAATATTTCCGTTTTTTACTAAGTCCACAATATTAGGTCTTCCTTCCTGCACTTTTTGGACAAATTCCACATCAATCCCCTTTTCAGTTAAAAAATGATATGTTCCTTTCGTTGCCACTATAGTAAAACCAAGGTTTTTTAATTTTTTTGCTATAGGAACTATCATCTCTTTGACTGCATCTTTTATACTTATAAAAACTGTGCCGGATTTTGGTAAAACATTACCTGCAGCCAACTGGGATTTATAAAAAGCTTTGCCAAATGTCGTATCAATGCCCATCACTTCCCCTGTGGATTTCATTTCCGGTCCCAGAATAGGATCTGTATTGGGAAATTTTACGAAAGGAAATACAGATTCCTTTACAGTGTAAAAATTGTTTTTCTTTACATCCGTTATCCCCAAATCTTTAAGTTTGTAACCCGTCATTACCTTCGCAGCAATTTTAGCCAGTGGTATACCTATGGATTTGCTAACATAAGGAATTGTTCTGGAAGCTCTTGGGTTAACTTCTATTAAAAAAATCTCATTATCTTTTATAGCATATTGTATGTTCATTAATCCAATGACATTCAGTTCTTTAGCCAACTTCTTTGTCTGGACAATAAGCTCGTCCTCCAGTTTTTTGGAAATACTTCTTGGTGGTATAGAACAAGCCGAGTCACCGGAATGAATGCCAGCTTCTTCAATATGCTGCATGATTCCTGCTACTACAGTATTTTCTCCATCACTGACAGCATCCACATCTATCTCAACGGCATTTTCAAGAAATTTGTCAATTAAAACCGGATGTTTTTCACTAGCTTCCACAGCATGTTTCATATAGTTTTCAAGAGAATCTTCATCATATACTATTTCCATTGCTCTCCCACCAAGAACGTATGAAGGCCTCACCACAACGGGATAGCCTATTTTTCCGGCTATTTTAAAAGCTTCATAGTAATTCATGGCTATATCATTTGGCGGCTGTTTTAATTTCAGTTTGTTTATCATATTCTTGAATCTTTCTCTGTCTTCGGCCATATCTATGCTGTCTGGGGATGTACCTAATATTTTTACACCATAGTTTTCCAGGCTGCCGGCCAATTTCAATGGAGTTTGTCCGCCAAACTGTACGATTACACCGTCAGGTTTTTCTTTTTTTATGATATTCAGCACGTGTTCTTTAGTAAGAGGTTCAAAATAAAGTCTGTCCGATGTGTCATAATCTGTACTTACCGTTTCAGGGTTACAGTTAACCATGATTGTTTCATACCCTATCTCCGAAAGAGCAAAACATGCATGTACACAGCAATAGTCAAATTCAATGCCCTGCCCTATTCTGTTGGGACCGCCACCGAGAATGATAACCTTTTTGCAGGATGTTACATTTGACTCACATTCTTTTTCATAAGTGGAATACAAATATGGCGTGTATGATTCAAACTCTGCAGCGCACGTATCTACTCTTTTGAATACTGCTTTTGTGTTATGTTCATCAAGGATTTTTTCTACATCACTTTCTGTTACATCAAGCAATATAGCTAACCTGGCATTGGAAAAGCCCATTTCTTTAGCTTTCTTCAGGGTTTCGTAGTCCTTGTTTTTACTGGTTTTTAACATATTTTCAAAGTCTATGATTTCTTTTATATTATCCAAAAACCAGGGATCTATGTGTGAAAAACTGTAAATCTCAGCTATACTAAATCCAGCTCTGAAAGCCTCCCCCAGATACCATATTCGTTTATCCGTAGGTTTCTTTAAGTAATAGATAATTTCATCTTTTACTTTTTCTTCATTTAAATCTTTATTATTAAAAATTTCATCAAAACCTGATTTTCCTATTTCCAGAGAGTTAATAGCTTTTTGCAGAGCTTCTTTAAAAGTTCTGCCAATTGCCATTACCTCACCCACTGATTTCATTTGTGTTGTTAAGATACTGTTACTACCCGGAAATTTTTCAAAAGTAAATCTTGGATATTTCACTACACAGTAATCAATTGTAGGTTCAAAGGAAGCTGGAGTTTTTTTTGTAATGTCATTTGGTATTTCATCTAATGTGTATCCCACCGCCAGCTTTGCAGCTATTTTTGCAATGGGAAATCCTGTAGCCTTGGATGCCAATGCGGAGCTTCGGGAAACTCTGGGATTCATTTCAATAATTACCTGTCTTCCGGTTTTAGGATTCACAGCAAACTGCACATTCGAACCCCCAGTATCCACACCAATCTCCCTGATTACATTGATAGCAGCGTTTCTCATTTCCTGATATTCTTTATCTGTCAAGGTCTGCGCAGGTGCGACAGTTATGCTGTCACCTGTATGCACACCCATTGCATCAAAGTTTTCAATCGAACAGATTATTACAACGTTATCATTAAGGTCTCTCATTACCTCCAATTCAAATTCTTTCCAACCAATAATTGATTCTTCCACAAGGACTTCATGTACGGGAGATGCTTCAAGTGCCCATATTATATAATCTTTATATTCTTCAATATTATATGCTACATTGCCCCCTGTTCCTCCAAGGGTGAAAGAAGGTCTTATAATTACCGGAAATCCTATCTCATCAATAGCATCCATTGCTGCCTGATAAGATTTGATATATGCACTTTTGGGCATAGCCAAACCAATTTTTTTCATTGCATCTTTAAATAACTCTCTATCCTCTGCTTTATTTATTGCATCTATTTTTGCTCCAATAAGTTCAACTGAATATTTTTCAAGGATGCCATGCCTGTCCAAATCTAAAGCTACATTAAGTGCTGTTTGCCCTCCAACTGTGGGAAGAAGAGCATCCGGCCTTTCTTTTGCTATAATATTTTCAAGCGATTCTGTGTTTAATGGTTCGATATAAGTGGCATCTGCCAATTCAGGATCTGTCATGATTGTTGCGGGGTTTGAGTTAACCAAGACAATCTCGTAATTCTCTTCTTTTAAAGCTTTTAAAGCCTGAGTTCCTGAATAATCAAATTCACATGCCTGACCTATGACTATAGGCCCTGATCCTATAATAATTATCTTTTTTATGTCAGTCCTTTTTGGCATTAATTCCTCCTGATATAATAGAACTTTTACAATATTTTAATAAAAATGTCGATAGCATAAAATTGTAATGTCTATACCAGAACATCTTATAAATGACAAGTTTTCAAGCGTGTCTGGCATCACTCATTTCTCATATAAAGATTTTTTTCTTTTCTATAAAAGAGCCCTATTGTCAAAAACGGTGTTAAACTCCCCAAAATAAACGGTTGGAAATTCCCCACTAAAATGAAAACCTCACCCTTAAAAATTTAAAGAAGAGTATTTATAATCAAAAAAATGAAAAAAAATGGAGACCTTTGCATAACCCCATAACTGTCACCCTGAACTTGTTTCAGGGTCTCATAACTTACTGATATAATTAGATGCTGAAATAAAT
>DDHP01000079.1:85663-85789 GCA_002338145.1 Deferribacteraceae bacterium UBA1873
CAAACATTCAATTTATCTTCACTGCGTTCAGATACTACAGGGTGACAATCATAGATTTATGCCAAGTTCTCACTGTTACCAACGAGTACCCCATAAGCTTTAGAAGTGGTGCCCAGGGGCGGAATC